>JAZNRS010000019.1:0-9740 GCA_045590815.1 Faecousia sp. | reverse complement strand
TAGGTCTGAGCCGCTGCGCCGTAGTTCAGAATGGCGACCAGCAGAGCCTTCATTTCAGTGCCTGCAGCACCATTGATCTGGTTGTAGGCGTAGGTGGAGGGGCTGTACTGGACCTGCTTGCCGTAGGCGATGGTGCCGTCGGCCAGCTCGGCATAGACGCAGAAGTAGATGATGTCGCCCAGGTTCTGAGCGGGGATACCGTCGGTGTTCACGCCATAGTAGCCGTTGCCGGGGTTGTAGGTGGCACCGGGGTAAACGTTCTCAGCGGTGGAGATGTCCACCACGTCGGGTTTGACAGACCAAGTCAGCATGCCCATCTTCTCCAGAGCGATATCCTGGTCGATGGTGTAGTAGATGTTCAGCTTGATGGTATCCTCCAGCAGCAGAGTGGGGGTCTTCAGGGTGATGGTGGGGATAACGACCTCGATGTAGTCGGGATCCTCAGCGCCGCAGATGGTGCAGGAGCCCTTGTCGAAGCTGTGACCGGTGGCAGGGGCGACACTGTCATAGCTATCGCCACAATCAGAGCAGGTGTAGCGAATGATGCCATCGTTGGTGCAGGTATTTTCAGAAATCACCACGCGCACATAGCTATGCCCGCAGGCAGCGCCGCAAGCTGTGCAGGTGCTGTCCACAAAATCATGCTCCACTTCTGCGGCACAGGTGGTGCAGCGACCATCGGTATTATGCTCCGGGTGCTGGCACATAGGGATGGTCTGACCCTTGACGAAGTCGTAGACCATGTCGTAAAGGTACCGGGTGCCGTTGCTGTTATAAGCCATGGAGTAGCAGCCCCAGGTGCTCATATACCAGGACACCACAGCGCTTTGATAGCCGTACTCCTTGCCGTAATTCAGGTAATCCTCAAATTTCTGATGGTAGGTGGTGCTGGCGGTGCCGCCGAACTCCATCTGCATACCCAGGCCGTAGTAGGTGCACAGGTCGGCGCACTCCTTCAGCTGGGTCAGGGTGTACATATCGTAGAAGGAATAGTTAGGCTGCATCAAAGCATAGTCAAAGCCGTACTCCGCCCAGTTCCAGTAGCCCTCGGACTGATAGAAGGGCAGCTGATAGATATACAGCCGACCGCCCACCCGGCTGTCGAAGCTGGGCTTGGTGTTGGTGGTGGGGGTGGCGTGCTCATGGACGATCTTGGTCAGCGCCTGGGTTGCCGCCTTGGCGATGCGGTCGGTGGATTCGTGGATGGTTTCCTCATAGTAGTAGAAGCCGGTGAGCTCCAGATGCTCAAAGCCTGCCGCTTCCCACATGGCGACTGCCTCATCCACATACCATTGGTACGCCTTCGCCCGGTTTTCCAGCGCCTTTTCCTGGGAACCGGCACCGGAAACGGTGAAGTCAATATGCTCGCCATCGATGTAGCCCCAATCCTCCTGGTATTCCACGGCGGGGTACAGCACCAGCTTGACACCCACCTTGTAATCCGGGTCGTTCAGAGTTTCCTTGGCGCTGCGGGCAGCCTCTTCCAAAGCCTCCAGGTTGATGACGGATTCGCCGCTATAGCTCAGATCGTTGCCGTTGACATCCTTGCCGAAGGCATAGCACAGCCACTGATACCAGTCGGACTGGTCTGCATAGTACGAGCCATTGGTGTAGCCGGCCTTGTAGGAATTGAAGGTGCCCTTGGCGGTGTAGTAGTGACCCATGACGGTCACGTCGTCAAAGAGCCAGTCCTGGGGCACGCCGCTTTCATCGATATAGGCAATGGAGGTCATGTACTCCTTGACGGTCTTGTAGGTGTTGTACACCTCGGAGCCGTCGGAATTGACGTACCAGCCGGAGTATGCCATAAACTCGTTGCGCACGCCGCCGGACTGGATACCGTCAGCAAAATGACCCACATATTTTTCCAGGGGATCATACTTTTCGCAGCTTTCCAGGCTGGCTGCCCCGGAGCTGGCGATCTCGGCGCCGTAGACCTGCAGCTCGTCGGAGAGGATGTACACATTCACCGGGAAGATGACCTTCACAAAACGGGCGTTGTAATTGATGCCGCTGGCGGAGTACCACTCATGCCGGAAGGTGGTGCCGGAAATGTTGGAATCATTGGCGTCGGCGGTGGTCTGATAGTTCCACACGTCCGCCACTTCATAGTAATTTTCGCCGTCCTGGCTTAGATAGTAAGTCACATTGGTGGGCATATAGAAGCCCATGCTCTCCAGGGCACCGAAGTGCATCCGGATGCCGGTGATGTTGCGCACCGCACCCAGATCCAATGTGATGATCCGGGAGTCGTTGCGGTAAATTTGCAGGTATTTGCTCATGATGGTGCCGGAGCTGTTCCAGGCCTGGGAAGCCCAGTTGGACGGATAGGTAACAGCGGAGGCATTGACGATGGTGCCGTCGGTGAGCCGGGAGGCGGAGGCATTTTCCACCTCGGTGACGGTGTAACGGGTGCCGTCGGACTTGGTGGTGCCGGTGGATTCGTAGCCGGTGCCGCCGCCGGTGACCTGGTAGGTGTAGTTGGCGGTGGAGGACATCTTGCCCAGCGCCAGGTTGGTGATGGTTTTCTTCACACCGTAGGCCTGAATCTCCTGCAGACCGATGAGTCCCACAGAATTGGTGCCGAAGGTGACCTTCACATACCGGGCATCCACTGCGTCAAAGTGGGCAGTGAAAGTGTAGATGGTGGGCACTTGGTCGCTGGGATTCCGGGGATCGGAAACGGCGGTCTGGGTGGCGGCGGACTTGGCAACGCTGCCCACAGCCGTCCACTTGATGCCGTCGGAGGACACGAAATAATTCACGCGGTCGGGGGCATCCACACCCCAATTGGTGCGGCTGTAGAAATAGGTGCTGATGCGGCTGACAGAGCTGGCGGTGCCGATGTCCAGATTGAACACATACTCCCCGGGCAGGAAGGCGGATTTCAGACCGATGTTGGGATTGCCGTTGTTGACCCACCAGTTGGGGTTGTTGCCGATGCCGTCAGTCAGGACGCTCAAGCCTGCCTTGACTGCGGCGGAGCCCCAGTTGGCATCGGCGCCCACCTCGGTACCGTGACCGAAGTAGGTGATGGTAGCGCCCTTGGTGATCAGCTCGGGTGCCTTGGTGCCGTAGACCTCGATCTCGCCGATGCCCACCATGCCGCCGGCATTGGCAGCCACGCTCACCCGGACATAGCGGGCGGTAGCAGTAGCATCCAGCCGGAAGCAGCAGATCTGCACATCCTGCTGGTAATTGGCATCATAAACGACGTTGACGGAGGCATCCGTCAGATCGACTTCGCCCAGGGGCGTCCAGCTGCTGCCATCGGCAGAGATTTCAAAGCGCACAGCATCCGCCGGCTGGATGTTCCAGTCGGTACGGGCGTAGCTGTACACCGCCAGGGTGTCGGTGATGTAGGAATTCGCCAGATCCACCGTGAAGGTGTAGGGACCGGTGACGGTGGCGTTTTTCAGGGCAATATAGGGATTGCCGCTGCCGTTGACCCACCAGTTGGGGCTGTCGTTGACCCCGTCGGTGAGAACGCTCAGTCCGGACTGGATGGCGGATACGGTGTAGTAGGTGTCGTTGGCATTCACCTGGCTGCCATAGCCGAAGGTGACGGTCTTTCCAAAGGCCACATTGGTGCCGCTGATGGGCTCATACTCGGCAGCTGCTGCGCCAAAGGTGCACATGCCAGCCAAAAGTGCCAGCACCAACAATGCGCTGATGATGCGTTTCATCGTTTTTCCTCCTCGGATAGTAAAATTAATATCACTATTATTAATTATAATCATAGACACAATGTTTTGCAAGCAGTCCGGCAACATTTTGTAATATTTGACGAATACTCCATATGTAGGGGCGGGTCTTGACCCGCCCTTCGCCGCAGGCGCACACGCCCTTCGGGTTCGCAATGACAGCCCTTTAGCGCAAAAAAGAGGCGGGTCAAGACCCGCCCCTTCCAAAATTGTATCATTCCACCAAACGGCGGCAGGCGGCGGCCAAAGCCTGCAACGTGCTGCAGGGCACCATGGTGCAAAGGGTGGAAAACGCCTGAACACTGCGGATCTTCGTCCAGTGCTGCTGGGGGATGGGATTCAGCCACAGCACCCGCCCGGAGAGGCGTTTGACCTCCTGCAACGACGCCAATGCCCGGGGCTGGTCGATGGTTTTGGTGTCGGACAGGATCAAAAGGGTGGTGGCATCGCTGAGGGTGCCTTGCTTGGCGCACAGTCCCATGAGCGCCGAGCCCAGGTCCGTACCCTTGCCGTAAATGCCGCAGCTTCGCACATAATCCCGGAAAAGATCCATATTTTGCAGGCTAAACCGGTCTGCCTCGAACATTTCCTCCGAAAACAGAAACACCCGTGCATTATCGGAAACCGCGTTCAGCGACTGGATGAACCGCAGGGCAAACTCCGAAAACTGCATCATGGAGCCGGACACGTCGCACAGCAGCACCAAATTCTTCCGCCGGCGACCCTTGCGCTTGTATTTCAGCCGGTACAGGCTGCCGCCGGTTTCCAGACCCTTGCGGATGGTGCGGCGAAAATCCAGCTTCCGGCTGTGGCTGCCCTTGCGCCGCTTGGCGGTGAGCTCGCCGTTGATCTGCCGGGAGATATTTTGAATGATGTGGATCGCCTTGGGCAGCTCATGGTCGGCAAACTGGGAAATATCCCGAAACATCAGTCCCAGCTCCGGATCCGCCGCCTCAGCCCCCACCGCCGCATCCTCCAAAAGCATCTGCTGCTCCAGCAGGGTTTTGGCGAAGACAGAACGGATAAAATTGCTGTAAAGCTCCGGGTTCCGCTCGGCGCTGTCCCGGTACTTGTCCATAAAACGGCGGAGCTTCTGCCGTGCCTCCTCGGGCATGGCGGCGTAGGTTTCCAGCTGGCTTTCGTCCAGGTTCACCGACTCCAGCTCCTGCTGTGCCTCCTCCATCGCCTGCTCCTGCTGGGCACGCTTCTCGGCAGACTCCTTCGCCTGCTTACGCATCTCCTCCTCGGTGATGAAAAAGCCCTCAAACACCCGGTCAAAGCGAAGCTGTTCCTCCCGGGATTTGGCATACACAGTGCGAAGCGCCGTCTTTACCTGAGCGCGGTCTTCAAAGCCCATATCCGCCAAAATCAGCGCCGCGTCAGCGGTTTCCATGGGGCCGATGTTGAAACCCTCCAGCCGCAAAAGCCGGGAAAAAGCGATCAGCTTCTCTAAAATCACCCCGGAATCATCCATGGTGATGGCCTCCGCAGTGACCGCAGTGGTGGCTCACATCCAAATGCTCCAGCACCTGCAGATCCTCGCTGTTTTTCAGTACGAAACCGGCGGTCTGCCGCAATGCGTCGGGGGTCAGCTCCCGGATGCCCAGAGCATCCAGCGCCGCCGCCCAATCCAGGGTTTCCGCAATAGACGGCTTCTTCAAGATCGCCTCGGCAGAGCGGAGCTTTTGCACCGCCAGCGCTACCTGCACCCGAAGCCGGTCGTCCACATGGGGCAGCTTCGCCCGCAAAATCGCCAGCTCCTTATCCATATCCGGATACTCAATATAAAGGTATGCGCACCGGCGGCGCAGCGCCTCGGAAAGCGGGCGTGCCCGGTTGGAGGTCAGCACCACAAAGGGCACCGACTTTGCCCGAATCGTGCCCACCTCCGGGATGGACACCTGCCGGTCGGACAGCAGCTCCAGCAAAAACGCCTCGAATTCCTCGTCCGCCTTGTCGATCTCATCGATGAGCAGCACCACCGGCTTTTCCGACCGGATGGACTTCAGCAGCGGGCGCTCCAGCAGATATTCGTCGCTGAATAGATCCCCCGGCTGCCGATCCTCGCCCATGCCGATCTGAATGGCAAGCAGCTGCTTCTGATAATTCCACTCGTACAGCGCCTTGCTTTCATCCAGCCCTTCATAGCATTGCAGGCGCACCAGCTCCCGATCCAGGGCAGCTGCCATGACCTTGGCGATCTCGGTCTTGCCCACGCCGGCGGCGCCCTCAATGAGCAGCGGACGCTCCAGCTGCAGCGAAACCGCCAGCACCGTCGCCAGGGTGTCATCGTAAATATAGCCGGCTTCGTCCATTTTCTTTTTCAGAATTTCCAAATTCATACAAACCGCCTCCTTTTAGGGAGATTATACTGGAAAACGGCAGAATTATCAACGGTAATTTGCAGTTTTGCCTTGATTTTCCTGGAGAAATGATATATACTTTTTGTATAGTTTTTATTGTTGAAGTGTCTAAAAATTATGCACTTTTGACAGATTGGAGGCAATATGACCCGTCGAATCCTATCCCTCGTCCTGGCCTGCGCCCTGCTGCTGAGCTGCATCCCCATGATCAGCGCCGGCGCCGCCACCCAGAGCAGCTATTCTCCTTACGCAAATATCGAGTACAGCTACTCCTCCACCGTCACCGTAGGCACGGTGCGCTATGTTTCCCAGGTCAGCAGCGACAGCTATTTCTACTCCAGCTACTGGCCCAGCAGCACCTTCGGCTACTACACCGGTCCCAGTGTGGAATGCGGCACCGCCAGCATCTCCATGTCCCTGAGCTACATCGGCATCAACAAGACCCCCAACGACATTCTGACACCCAACAACGGTGCCACCGTTTTCTCCACCGGCTGGGGCGGCAGTACATACTACTCCTACGCCGCCAGTAATCTGTCCGGCGCTTTCGACAACTATGTCAACGGCAAGGGCAAGTACAGCCCTCCCGTCATCCACCTACCCGGTTATTCCACTGCCGGTCACTATGTGGTAGTTGTGGGTAAGATCTCCTCCAACCAGTATCAGATCCTGGATCCCTGGCAGCGGACCGTTACCTCTATGACCATCAGCGGCTCCTCCGCCACCTACACCCACTACGGCTACACCACCTACGATACCATCGACCAGGTGCATCAGTGGTACAACGCCAGCGCCTCCATGGATTATCTGTCCTCGCTGGAATCCTACCCGGCGCACTGCCTGGTGACGGTCAACCAGACCGCCTATGTCAACACCCTGCCCTGCTCCGTGGGCAGCAACGGCTCTACCAATATCGAGATGGCAGCCACCGGCGACACCTACATCGCCACGGGTCTGTTCTACAACCATTTCGGCAACTACTGGTACCGGATCACCTCCAAGACCGGTAAGACCGCCTATATCTACGGCGGCGCTGCAGACTTCGTGGAGGACTATACCTCCGGCATCACCCTCTCCGGTGCCACCTACCCCAATGGGCAGGTTTTCGGCAGCGGCTTCTATGTGAAGGGCACCATCGCTTCCCAATACAGCGCGCTGACCGGGGTGGGTCTGTACGTTTACAACGGCTTCGGCACCTCCGACACCCAGGCCATGGGTGCTTCCGACACCGTCAGCGGCAGCTCCTATGCCCTGGCCTCCAGCGTCATTGACGGCTCCACCAAGTTCGGTTCCCTTTCCACCGGCAACTACACCTACGTCCTTCGTGCCAACTACACCAACTACCACGCCACCAGCGCCACCAGCATCGTGGCCACCAACGGCACGGTGGAGCTGATGAACGAATATTTCGTGGTGATCCCCAGCTCTGTCAGCCAGTCAAGCTGCTCCCACAGCTACACCACCACCATCATCGGCGGCACCAGCTGCGGCAATCCGGGCACGGAAGTGAAGGCCTGCTCCAAATGCGGTCTGATCACCGAAAATATCACCCAATCCGTCACCCACAGCTATGGCGCATGGGTCACCAACGGCCTGACCAAGACCCGTACCTGCTCCGTCTGCGGCGATACCCAGACGGAAACCGACACCACCGGTCACACCCATGAGCTGACCATCATCCCGGCTACCTGCAGCAGCTATGCGGTTTACGTCTACGCCTGCGAAAAGTGCAACGTTTACTACAAGCTCTCCGCCGACCAGCTGGCAACCACCTGGCTGGAGGAATTGCCTGCCGGTATGGATGCCAGCCTGTTCAAGACCAAGACCCAGTACCGCTACGCAGACTACGACACCCTCACCTCCTCCGAGCCCAATCTGGCAGGCTACACCCTCAAATCCACCCAGCTGATCCAAGCAAGCACCAAGACGGTGGAATATGTCAAGAGCTGGTCCTCCGGCTTCTCCCAGTACAGCTACTTCTATCCCATTTACAACAACATCGGTGACACCGTCACCGCCGGCGAAACGGATACCACCAAGACGGTGATCGATTCCGATACCATCACCGGCTATCTGTACCACCATTGGTGCTCCGGCTCCGCCTGCAACCAGACCTACACCAGCACCTACGCCACCATGCACGCCTTCTACTCCACCAAGACCCCCAGCCAGTGCACCAGCTCCAACGCCAACGGCAGCTACTACTATCCCAACAGCACCTACTGCTCCAGCTGCAGCTGGTACTGGCCCACGGCGGTGTACACCCAAAAATCCACCACCTACAACAAGGAATTCACCTACGAGCGGTGGAGCGACTGGTCTGCCTGGAGCGATACTGCCGTATCCGCCACCTCCACCCGGAAGGTTGAGAGCCGGACGTTGTATCAGCTGAAATCGGCAGCATTGGGCGATCACACCTACACCTCCGCCATTACCAAAAATCCCACCTGCGCCGCCTCCGGCATCAAGACCTATACCTGCTCCGGCTGCGGTGACAGCTATACCGAAACCGTTGCGGCTACCGGTCACAGCTACAGCTCCAAGGTCACCGCCCCCACCTGCACCGCTGACGGCTACACCACCTACACCTGCTCCAAGTGCGCCGGCAGCTATACCGGCAACACCGTTCCTGCCACCGGTCACAGCTGGCAAAACGGCTACTGCTTCACCTGCGGCGAGGCCTGCAGCCACAGCTACGAGAACCGGATCTGTACCATCTGCGGCATGGAGGATCCGGCGCTGGATTACTACCTCTTCGGCTGGATCAACGGCGTTGATTACGCCTGCGAAGCAGACTATGCCAACATGGGCGAATACAAATTTGTGGACGGCACGCTGGTGACGAGATTTAATTCCGACTGCTATGTGGGCGTGAAGACCACCGGAAACGCAAGCTGGTACTACACCTACGGCTGGCTGGGCTACGATGCCACCTCCGCCACACTTTACGCGCAGAGCGCCAACCCCGTACCGGACAAGCTGTTCGTTCCCGGCGGTATGGAGGTGACCTTCACCCTCACCGTCAACGACGATAACACCCTGACCCTGAGCTATATTGCGGTTCCCTGCGAGCATAGCTATGCCGGCGTGCTGGACCGCAGCCCCACCTGCACCACCGACGGTGCCATGATCATCACCTGCTCCAACTGCGGCGACAGCTATGTGGACACGCTGCCTGCCCTGGGTCACAGCTATGCGGAGGGTATCTGCACCGTGTGCGGTGCGGCAGACCCGTCTGCCAATGCGGCTCCCACCCTGGAGCTGAAATATCCCACCCTCCTGTTGGAGGATGAGATCATCATGTCCGTCTACTTCACCATGGATCAGCAGCTGGATCTGAGCAAGGTGGGCATGCTCACCTGGGAGGAACAGCCGACCACCGCCAACTTCGACACCGCCGATGCGGTGATCGCCGGTGCGGTGCTGAATCCCAACGGCTACTACAGCACCAACACCGAAGCGATCCCTGCCAAGAACCTGGGCGACACCATTTATTTCTGCATCTACGCTCAGCTGGCGGACGGTTCTTACATCTACAGCAAGCTGGTTTCCTACAGCCCCAAGCAGTTTGCCTACGCACAGCTGGGCGGCAATTATTCCGCCGAAACCAAGGCGCTGATGGTTGCCATGCTGAACTACGGCGCCCAGGCGCAGACCTACTTCGGCTACAAGA
>JAZNRS010000018.1:0-5613 GCA_045590815.1 Faecousia sp. | reverse complement strand
GGGAGGGCTGGATGCCGCCGAGACCAGGGCCGCCACGCTGGACGTTGACCACCAGCGCAGGCACATCGGAGCCGGCGATATAGCTCAAGCCCTCAGCCTTCAGAGAGATTCCGGGGCTGGAGGAAGAGGTCATGACACGGCAGCCGGTGGCTGCTGCGCCGTAGACCATGTTGATGGAAGCAATCTCACTTTCCGCCTGGAGGAAAACGCCGCCGATCTTGGGCATCTTCTTAGCCATGTAAGCGGCGATCTCGGTCTGGGGGGTGATAGGATAACCGAAGTAGTGACGGCAACCGGCACGGATCGCAGCCTCTGCGATGGCCTCGTTACCTTTCATAAGTACGCGTTCTGCCATAATATGACCTCCTTACTTCTCTACCGTGATGATGCAGTCAGGGCACATGGTGGCGCAGAAAGCACAGCCGATGCACTTGTCCTGATCGGTCATCACCGCAGGAGAATAACCTTTTTTGTTGATCTGGGCAGCGTCGATGGCCAGAATGCCCTTGGGGCAGGCGTTGACACACAGGCCGCAGCCCTTACACAGATCGGTGTTGAATGTGACTTTTGCCATAAGTTGTTTCCTCCTCGGGTTTCTTTATCCCCACAGAGGTCGGTTGCCCGGCTTCTGGGATGGTAAATCAAAATATTTTTCCTGCAGGCGCAGGGGAAGAACGTCTTGAATCTGCCCGGTCAGCGCCGCCGCCACGGTTTCTTCCGCAGTAGTGGCGAAGATGGGCAGTCCGCTGAGCTGGCTCAGCTTTTCCATGTAGGTCAGGGATTCCAGCACCGTTTCCGGAGTGGTTTCCGTGCCCAGATTGGAATTATTGATGATATCGGTGAATTTCAGCTTGCAGGCTTCCTCGATCTCCGCCATGACCTCCATGGCCTCCTCGGGCGTCCGGGTCAGGGGACGGTAACAGTTGGCAACGAAGATCATCCGGTAGTTATTTTCCTCCAGAATGGAGGGAACATAGCGACCAAGAGCATAGGCTCCCTGGTCATCGCCACCGATGTCCATGATGCCGTAGGTGGCTTTATCCGTCACCAGACGGTAAGCCTCCGCCGGAAGCGCCGGCAGATCCACATTGGAGTTGGCAAACTGAGGAGAAATCAGGTCGACCCCGGCCTCTGCCAGCACCTTTGCGCTGTCCTTGGTGCGGAAGTAGGGGTTGACGATGTCCAAGTCGGCTATCACCACGGACTTGCCCTCCCCTGCCAAATGCAGTGCGTAATTCACCGCGATATTGGTCTTGCCGGAGCCGTAGTGACCGGCAAAAAGGGTTAATCTTTTGTGTTCCATATCTACTCCACTGTCATTCTGAGCGGAGGGCGCAGCCCGAAGTCGAAGAATCCTCGCACTACATTTCGCTGCTGCCTTACGTTTATTTGTAGATCCTTCGACTCGCTACGCTCGCTCAGGATGACATCTTTTCATGATGTTTTACAGCTTCTTACGAATGATCTTACCGCTGACGGTCTTGGGGAGCTCGGTCTTGAATTCCACAATCCGGGGGTACTTGTAAGGCGCGGTGCGCTTCTTGACGTAGTTCTGAATTTCCTTCTTCAGCTCGTCGGTACCCTCGGTGCCGGCGACCAGCACGATGCTGGCCTTGACCACCTGACCACGCACCTCATCGGGCGCAGCGGACACGCCGCACTCCAGAACGTAGGGCAGCTCCATGATGGTGGACTCGATCTCGAAGGGTCCGATCCGGTAGCCGGAGGACTTGATCACGTCATCGGCACGACCGACGTACCAGTAGAAGCCATCCTCATCCTTCCACGCCACGTCGCCGGTGTGGTAGAAGCCATCACGCCAGGTTTCGGCGGTGACCTCGGGATTTCCCTCGTAGCCGTAGCTCAGGCCGCAGGGCAGACCCTTGGAAATGTCAATGCAAATCTCGCCGCTTTCACCGGGCTTGACTTCGTTGCCATCGGGATCCAGCAGATGCACATCATACAGCGGCACAGGCTTGCCCATGGAGCCCAGCTTGTGGCTGTCGCCATTGATGTTGCCGATAATCAGGGTGCTTTCGGTCTGACCGAAGCCTTCCATGATGCTCAGACCCGTAGCCTTCTGGAACTGGCGGTAGACCTCGGGGTTCAGCGCCTCGCCTGCGGTGGAGGCGTGCTGGATGGAGTGCAGGTCGAACCGGCTCAGATCCTGCTTCGCCAGCATCCGGTACATGGTGGGCGGTGCGCAGAAGGTCGTAATATTATACTTTGCGAACATGGGCAGGATCTTCTCCGCATCGAAGCGGTCGAAGTCGTAGCAGAAGATCGCCGCCTCACACAGCCACTGACCGTAGAGCTTGCCCCACATGGCCTTTGCCCAGCCGGTGTCGGAAATGGTCAGGTGCAGGCCGTCGGGATTGACCCGGTGCCAGTATTTGGCGGTGATGAAGTGACCCAGAGGGTACTTGAAATTGTGCGCCGCCAGCTTGGGATAGCCGGAGGTGCCGGAGGTGAAGTACATCAGCATGGGATCGCTGCCGCAGGGAGCATCCTCCGCCCGGGCAAACCGGGAGCTGTACATACCGTACTCCTCGTTGAAATCGTGCCAGCCTTCCCGGCTGCCATTGACAATGATCTTGATCTCCATGCCGGGGCACTTGGCTGCTGCGGCATCCACCGCATCGGCAACATCGCCGTCGGCGGTGCAGAGGATGGCCTTGACCTTACCTGCCTCAAAGCGGTAAGTAAAGTCCTTCTCCAGAAGCTGATTGGTAGCAGGAATGGCCACGGCACCCAACTTGTGCAGACCCATCATAGCGAACCAGAACTGGTAATGGCGCTTGAGCACCAGCATCACCCGGTCACCACGCTTGATGCCCAGAGCCTTGAAGTAGTTGGCGGCTCTGGCGGACTCCTTCTTCATATCCTGGAAGGTGAAGCGCCGCTCGGTGCCGTTTTCGGAAACGTGAAGCATCGCCAGCTTTTCGGGCTTGGTGGTGCCCAGCTCATCCACTACATCGAAGGCAAAATTGAATTTTTCCGCATCGTTGAAGCTGATGGCGGTGAGCAGACCGTCTTCCACGGTACGGTTAACAAACTTGTGATAGACACGCTTCTGCTTGTCGGGGGCAACTACCTTGGCAGCAGGGGTAGCAACAGCGGCGACCTGCTCACCCTCACGGGCGGCGGAGTTGCTCAGCACGAAGGCATAGAAGGCGCAGTCCTCGCCGTCCACGGCGATCATGCCGTGAGGCGTGGAAGAATCGTAGTAAATGGTATCGCCGGGGTTCAGGATCTCGGTGCGGCCGCCGATCTGGATCTTCATGCGGCCCTTAATGACGATATCGCACTCCTGACCCTCGTGGGTGACAAGCTGGATATCCTCATACTCAGCGCCCTCATGGTACTTCAGCTCCATGTACAGCGGCAGCGCGATACGGTTGCGGAAGTCCGCAGCCAGGTTGTAGCCAACCATGTGATGGGCTTCTTCAATGCGCTGACCGTCACCCTTGCGGGTCAAGGCGTAGGAACGCAGCTTGGGGCTGCGGCCTTCCAGCAGGTCGCCCATATCAACGCCGAAGCTCAGGGTGCAGCGATACAGAAACGCAACGCTCAGGTTCCGCTGACCAGCCTCACAGGCCTCATATTCTTCCACACTCAGGTTCGTCCGGGCGGCCATTTCCTCCACGGTGAACCCGGAAATTTCACGCAGCTCCCGAATACGCTCCGCCATTTCCCGGATCTTAAAATCCATTCCGGTCATCATCTGTTCCATAATAAAACCTCACAAAAAAAGCTCGTCTCAAAGAAATGATTCTTTGAGACGAGCTGTACATGACATACCCGCGGTACCACTCAAATTGCACCTGCCTCACGGCAGATACCCCTCATTGGGCTCCAACAAGCCCTAAGCACTGACGCAGCTAACACGGGAGAGTTCTACTAACTTACGCGTTCTTCTCTCCGGCTGTGGAGCGACATACCGACACACCGCATCATGGCTCGCACCAACCGCCAATTCTCTGAGATGCGTATTTTGCCGGAACTCTCCGTCTTTGCCTTTATATAATGTAGAATCATATCACGCAAATATGAAATTGTCAAGCACTAACTGTCATTCTGAGCGAGCGTCAGCGAGTCGAAGAATCTGCGCAATTAATCAATTGGTAGATCCTTCGGCTTCGTTTCACTCCGCTCAGGATGACACAGCTTTACAGCTTATTGCGCTGGATCTTGCCGGAGATGGTCTTGGGCAGCTCCTTGCGGAATTCCACGATCCGGGGGTACTTGTAAGGAGCGGTATGGCTCTTAACGTAAGCCTGAATTTCTTTTTTCAGCTCCTCTGTGCCTTCCACGCCGGGAACCAGCACGATGCAAGCCTTGACAACCTGACCACGGACTTCGTCGGGTGCGGCACAGACACCGCATTCCAGAACATAAGGCAGCTCCATGATGGTGGACTCGATCTCAAAGGGTCCGATGCGGTAGCCGGAGGACTTGATCACGTCGTCCGCACGGCCCACATACCAGTAGT
Organism: Faecousia sp.; assembly: GCA_045590815.1. Classification (GTDB taxonomy): domain Bacteria; phylum Bacillota; class Clostridia; order Oscillospirales; family Oscillospiraceae; genus Faecousia. The sequence goes on along the minus strand of JAZNRS010000018.1, from coordinate 1,121 downwards.
AGCCGTCCTCATCCCGCCATGCCACATCGCCGGTGTGGTACATACCGTCGTGCCACACGGCATCGGTGGCTTCCTTGTTGCGGTAGTAACCCAGGAACACGCCGCACGTGGGCTTGGGATCGGTGCGGATAACGATTTCGCCATTGACACCATCGGCAACGGGGTTGCCGTCAGGATCCACAATATCGATGCCGTAGCCGGGAACGGGCTTACCCATGGCACCGGGCTTGATGTTGGCACCGTACAGATTGGCGATGCCCAGGGTCATTTCGGTCTGACCGAAGCCCTCGTGGATGCGCAGACCGGTGGCCTTTTCAAACTGATAGAACACCTCAGGATTCAGTGCCTCGCCGGCGGTGGTGGCATGATGGATGGAGCTCAGATCGTAGCCGCTGAGATCCTGCTTGATGAGCATCCGGTACATGGTAGGCGGTGCGCAGAAGGTGGTGATGCCGTACTTGGCAAACATGGGCAGGATCTTGGCTGCGTCGAAACGGTCGAAATCGTAGGTAAACACAGCGCCCTCGCACAGCCACTGTCCGTAGAGCTTGCCCCACAGAGCCTTACCCCAGCCGGTTTCGGAGATGGTGAAGTGCAGGCCGTCACGCTCACACAGATGCCAGTATTTCGCGGTTACAAAGTGACCCAGAGCATACTTGTAGGAATGGGTCGCCATCTTGGGATAACCGGTGGTGCCGGAGGTGAAGAGCATCAGCATGGGATCGGAGCCGCAGGGTGCATCCTCTGTACGCACATAGCGGCGGCTGAACAGCTTATATTCTTCGTTGTAGTCGTGCCAGCCATCCCGACTGCCGCCCACCAGGATCTTGGTCAGGTTCATGCCCACCTCAGCCTCAGCAATGTCAACCTGATTGGCGGTGTCGCCGTCGGCGGTGCAAAGGATGGCGTTGACCTCGGCGGCCTTGAAGCGGTAAGTAAAGTCGTGGGCAACCAGCTGATTGGTAGCGGGGATCGCAATTGCGCCCAGCTTATGCAGACCCAGCATGGCAAACCAGAACTGGTAGTGGCGCTTCAGCACCAGCATCACCCGGTCGCCCCGCTTGATGCCCAGGGACTTAAAGTAGTTGGCACTTTGAGAAGAAGCGTCCTTCATATCCTTG
>JAZNRS010000017.1:0-2502 GCA_045590815.1 Faecousia sp. | reverse complement strand
AGGGATGTCATCCTGAGCGAAGCTATGCGTAGCATAGCGAAGTCGAAGGATCTACGCACCGATTTTATCTAAAAAGTAGACGAAATGCGTAGATTTTTCGACTCGCTGACGCTCGCTCAGAATGACATGATTTCTTAACTTGATGACATTGCCCCAAAGGGGGGCTTATCGTGTGGGTTAAAATTTTCCTAATTCCCTCTTCCATTTTGTTGCGAAATCGTGTATAATAATACACGGAATTTTGGAAACGTTTCCATTTTTAGAAAGATACACTAGGAGATCGTTATGCGTATTCTGTTCGACAGCAAACAGCTACAGTACAAGACCCCCTTCGGCACCCTGGTGCCCAACCAGAACTGCACACTGCACATCCACGTCCCCTCCACGGTGCAGACCACCCTGGTGGAGTGCATCATCAACCACGAGCACGGCGGTCACGCTCTGACCGTGCCCATGACCTACAAGAAAAAGCAGGGCCCTTACGACATTTTCTCCGGGGACTTTGCCTTTGCTGACTGCGGTCTGTACTTCTACTATTTCAAGATCACCACCAAAAACGGCGGCTTCCGTCTGTTCAAATACGGCGACGAAACCAACATGGAAGCCGGCGACTGCTGGCAGGTGAGCTGTGTTCCCGCCGATTTCACCACCCCCGACTGGGCCAAGGGCGCGCTGATCTATCAGATCTTCCCCGACCGCTTCCACAAGACCGGCAAGTGCGACCTTACCGGCAAGCTGGAGCCCTACTCCGTCCACAGAAGCTGGAGTGAGGAAGTGGACTGGCGGCCCACCAAGGAAGGCCTGGTGCTGAATAACGATTTCTACGGCGGCAATTTCAAGGGCATCATCGACAAGATGGACTACATCGCCTCCCTGGGCGTGACCATCATTTACTTGAACCCCATCAGCAAGAGCTTCTCCAGCCACCGCTACGACACCGGCGACTACAAGACCCCCGACCCCATGCTGGGCACCGAGGCGGAGTTCACAGCTCTTTGCGATGCCGCCCATAAGCGGGGCATCAAGGTGGTGCTGGACGGCGTGTACTCCCACACCGGCTCCAACTCGCTGTACTTCAACCGGGACAAGACCTTCCCCGGTGATGGCGCATACAACTCCAAAAATTCTCCCTTCTACCCCTGGTACACCTTCCACAACTGGCCCAACGTGTACAATTCCTGGTGGGGCTTCGACACGCTGCCCACCGTGGACAAGAAGAATCCTGCCTTTATTGAGTACATCATCACCGACGAGGATTCTGTTGTGGAGCATTGGCTCAAGGCCGGTGCGGACGGCTTCCGCCTGGACGTGGTGGACGAGCTGCCCGATGCCTTCATCGACCTGCTGAAAAAGCGGATCCGGGAAATTCGTCCCGATGCGCTGCTCATCGGCGAGGTGTGGGAGGACGCCTCCAACAAGCATTCCTACGGTGTCCGCCGCCGCTATTTTGTGGACGGCATTCTGGACTCCGCCATGAATTATCCCTTCCGCAACGCCATCATCAACTTCATCCGTGGCTGGGATAACGGCCCCGGTCTTAAGAACACGGTCATGACCCTGGCGGAGAATTATCCCCCCCAGGTGTACCTGTGCAACATGAACCTGCTGGGCACTCACGACACCCCCCGTATTCTGACAGCGCTGGTGGATATCTTCGACGGCAGCCGTGAGGAGCAGTCCAAGCGTTTTCTGTCCCGTTCCCAGTATGTGCAGGCCCAGGAGCGGCTGATGCTGGCATCCTTCCTGCAGTACACCCTCCCCGGCGCACCCAGTCTGTACTACGCCGACGAGGCGGGCATGGAGGGTCACAAGGATCCCTTCAACCGGCGCACCTATCCCTGGGGTCGTGAGGATACGGATCTTTTGGATCACTTCAAGCGGCTGGGTCAGCTGCGCAAGGATAACGAGGCGCTGCGCCTGGGCAACATCCAGTTCTTCAAGGCGGATGACCGGAAGATCGGCTTCACCCGTAGCTATAACGGCAAGACCCTGCGCATCCACATGAACCGTGGCGGCGATCTGTGGCAGATCGATCCCGGCAAGATCCTGCTGGGTCACAACATCCACACCCTTTCCAAGCAGGAGATCGTGCTGGCGCCCAAGGGCTTCTGTGTGATCACGGAGGACTGATGGAGCAGGAGATTTTCCTCACCGGCTACTGCCGCTGCCTGGACCAAAGCCGCATGGTGGAGGTCATAACGGTGGACGGCAAGCCCACTGAGATCGACTGCGGCTATTTCGGCTGCCCCCACGCCGGGAGCTGTACCATTGCCCAGCAAATCGATGCATTATAATATTGTAAAAGCCGGAGCGAATTCCCTCCAGCTTTTTTCCTTTGCGCTGATAAATGATTGTTTAGCAGAGTAACGCACACGCCCTTGCCCCCCGCATTTATGAGGGGGGTGGCCGAAGCGTAAGCGAGGCCGGGGGGAGTAAAAATAGGATTTTCCCGAACTCCCCCAGTCAAAAATCAAAGATTTTTGCCAGCCCCCTCTTAAAAGC
>JAZNRS010000016.1:0-8894 GCA_045590815.1 Faecousia sp. | reverse complement strand
CCTGCAAATGCAGGAGGTTTTCTTTGTGTTGTCATTGCGAGGAGCGCAAGCGACGTGGCAATCTCCGTAGTGATGTGAAAGCTCATTCGTTTATTTGCGATTTGATTGCATCTGCCTGCAAGTGTCCACCGGACACTTGCTGCGGCAGGACGATCCTTGCCCTAGCCGTGAAAATAGGTAACGCAAACACAGACCGCCTGCAAAGTACGAGGATTTTTTCTATTTGCCTTGCAAATAGGCGGAATCTTTGATAAAATGTCCATATATGTCGTTTGGAGGCCAGTATGGGTAAAAAGGCATTACGGAGCATGATTCGCGCACAAAAGCGGGCGATGACCGAGGAGCAGATTGTTACTGCCAGTCAGCGACTGGGCGAAATGTTTCTAAACAGCAAGCTGTATCAGAATGCAAACACGATTTATGGATATCTTCCGTATAATCAAGAGGTGCGCACCACGCCCATGCTGGAGCAGGCGCTTCGGGATGGCAAGCGGGTTGCGGTTCCGAAGGTCTACGGGGACGAGATGAAGTTCATTTTCCTGGACGATCTTTCCCAGGTGGAAAAGGGCTTTGCCGGCATTCTGGAGCCGATTGCTGACGGTCCGATTGCAGAGGATCCCGCGGCGCTGGTGCTGATGCCCGGTCTGGCCTTCACCAAGGAGGGACATCGCATGGGTTACGGCGGCGGTTTTTACGACAAGTTTCTTGCTCTTGAGCCGAATCATCCCACTTTGGCGTTATGCTATGCATTTCAGATGGTAGACGAGCTACCGATCGATGATTATGATGTCCCGGTTGATGTGGTTCTCTGGGCGTAGGGAGGAAATATGAAAGAGTTTATTCCGGTTCTGATTGTTGCTTTGGTAACGTTTGGACTATGTATTTTGGTGGATTTTTTGTTCAAAAAGCTGTTTCGCAGTAAAAAGCAGCACGCCAGCGGTTTGTCGGTGCGATTGAATACCAAGTTGGGCGCATTTGGCTTGATTTTGTCTATTTTGGGTATTGCGGCGATTTTTATGTCGATCCGCCAGAATATGTGGATCCTTGGTGCCGGCGGCGGAATGCTCATTCTGGTTGGTGTTGCGATGATCGTGTATTTCATGAGCTTCGGCATTTATTACGATGCGGATAGCTTTATTCTCAGCACCTTTGGCAAGGGAAGCAAGACATACCGTTTTGATCAGATCGTTGGGCAAAAGCTATATACGGTTTCCGGCAACGTGATGATCGAGCTGCATATGGCTGATGATAACACCATTGGTTTACAAAGCACGATGTCTGGTGTGTATCCTTTTATGGACATTGCTTTTGCAGGATGGCTTCGACAGAAAGGGCTGACTCCTGCGGATTGCCCCTTTTATGATCCGTCCAACAGCTGCTGGTTCCCGGAGGTGGAGTGATGCATATTCCCCAGGGAACTACCGCCGAGCTGGAGCTGGTCACATTTCAGCAGGCACTTACCGCCGCGCAGACCCCTTCGGCGGATTATGACATTGAAAAATGGCTCTATGTACCTAATTTTTATTCTGAGTATCGGTACATCCTTGGAACCCGGGGGAAGAATCCGCTGATTTGCATTGGTATCAATCCTTCCACCGCCGAGCCGGACAATCTGGACAATACCCTGAAATCTGTTCAGCGGATCGCTGAGGGGAATGGTTTTGACAGCTTTATTATGTTCAATGTCTACGCCCAGCGGGCTACTAAGCCCGATGACATGGAGCGTCAATGCAACGCCGCACTTCACGCCGAAAACATGGCGGCGTTTCGTTATGTGCTGTCCATTTCAGAAAATTCAGCGGTGTGGGCGGCATGGGGTGCCATTATAGAGAAGCGGAAGTACTTACCCTGCTGCGTGCAGGACATGGTCGCCATCGGGCAGCAGCTGGGAGCCAGCTGGTATTGCGCCGGTGCTATCAGCAAAAAGGGGCATCCCCACCATCCGCTGTATCTGCGCAAGGACGAAAAGCTGAAGCCCTTTGACGTGCAGGGCTATCTTGATATGCTGGAGGGAAAATAATGGATCCCACATTGTGCGAAAGCTGCTGGCATTTCGATTACGACGAGGAATTTGACGAATATTACTGCATGATGGACCTGGACGAGGATGAGGTGTACCGCATTTTCGCCAGCCGTCAGACCCGCTGCCCCTATTACCGTCAGGGTGACGATTACACGTTGGCAAGGAGGCAATAACATGAAGCGAATAACGGCGATCATTTTGCTGATGGGGCTGTTGCTTTGCGGCTGCGTAAAGCAAGGCGGAGATGTGGAGGTTCCCACCACCCCGTTGACGGAGCCCACCACATCCCCGGAAAAGCCGTCCATCGGCAACGATTACGGCATCTATAAGGAGGAAAGCTCCGTTGAATTGGCGACATCCGGTGCGGTGAAGCAGTTCATCCCCGGCGGCAGTGATTATTATGGCGTAGCCAATATGGGTGAGTATCTGCTGTTGTTCTCCGGCACGGAGTCTGTCACCGTGACCCGGCTGACCAATGGCGGCATGCCCATTTCCGTCACGTTGGACTGCCTTATGGATCCCTATAGCGACCAGGTCCGCATCGATGACAAGTCCATCCGCTATTTTGACACCAGGGACGAAACCCTGGTGACCATGAACAGCGAGCTGAAGGAGAGCAGCCGGATGGAGCTTCCGGAGGACATGATCTGTCCGCCGGTAATCTCCGAGGACGGTCAGTATTTGTACTATTTCACCCCGGATGCGCTGCGAAGCCTTGAGATATCCACCGGCATTTCCCGCCTCCTGCGTCAAAGCAAGGGCGATGCCCAGTATGTGGTGGGGAGCCATTTTGATGGAAAAATGCTTGAATGTGTGGTAGAGACCGAGGATGGTAAGGAAACCGTGTACGTATCTACCGAAACCGGCGAGGCGCTGTCCTCCAATTTCGAGGAAACGCAGCTGTTCAGCGACGGTGAGCTGTATTATGCGAAGTTAAAGCAGGTTGACCGTTGGTACAACCTGTTCGGCACGGCGGAAGCGGATTTTCTTTGCTTGAAGCCCCAATGGGAGGGCGAGGAGCACACTCTCTTGAATCATGGGGCGGTGGCCATGACGGAGAATACCGACGAGGGCGTTAAGATCGCATATTATGAGCTGTCCGGCGGCACCAATCCCTATGCCGTCACCGTGCCCGGTCTGCAGGATCTGGTGGCGTTGACCGGAGATGCCAATGCGTCCTATTTGTGGTTCTTTGCCACGGATGTGGAAAGCGGTCGTCAGCATCTGTACCGCTGGGATCCGGAAATGACTCCTACCGGGGATGACACCCCCTGGCTGGAGCCTTTCTATACGGCACAGTCCCCAGATACCGAAGGCTTGCAGGCATGCGCGGAGCAGATCAAGGCGCTGGAGGAACAATTTGGCGTGCGGATCCGCATTTGGGAGGAAGCCGCTGAGTCAATTCCGGAGAGTTATACCATGGAGTCTGAGCACATCGTAGCGGCCTATCAGCGGGATCTTCCTGTGCTGGAGAAGGTGCTGGCGGCATATCCTGCGGAAATGTGGAAGAAGCTGGGCAAGCAATCCTCCTGCGGCAAGCTGACCATTTGCCTGGCGCGCAGCATCTCTACCAGTAATGAGCTGGGAGTAAGCGCCCGGGATTCCGGTGTGTTCTTCCGGGCGAAAGGGAATGCCTACGTGGCCTTGTCCATGGGAGATGGGCTGGAGCAGGCGGCGTACCATGAACTGTACGGCGCCATCGACAGCTACGTTATGACCCGATGCAACGCCTATGATTTTTGGAGCGATCTGAACCCGACTGGTTTTGAGTATGATTATAGCTACATCACAAATGCCCAGCGGGACGGTTCGGAGTATCTGCAGGAAGAAACACGGTCCTTCATCGATACCCATTCCATGAGCTTCCCTCTGGAGGATCGTGCACGGGTGATGGAGTATGCCATGATGCCCGGAAATGAGGCGTTTTTCCAGTCCAAAACCATGCAGGCAAAGCTGAAATTGCTGTCCCAGGGAATTCGTAAGGCGTTCAAAATGGAGAAGTACGAAGAGCCCCTGCTTTGGGAGCAGTATTTTCAGTAATTATAACGCACATGCTCCTTGCCTCTTCCTTTGGGAGAGGTGCCCTGGCGCGCAAACTTACCGCAAAAACCGCCCTCGGAACGATTCCGTTCCGAGGGCGTTGGCTATGTTAGATATCGTGCCTGGGTTAGAGTGCGGTTGGTAAGGTCATTCAATTTCACACAGCCAATCCATTGTCACGCCTAAAGCCTTTGCCAGCATCACCAGCTCGGCGTCGCAGACATGACGCTGCCCCTTTTCAATGCGGGAGATGATCAGCGGAGTCATTTCCATGCCCAACAGATTGATCTCCCGTGCCAGATCCTCCTGCTTCATCGGTGGCTTTTGCATTGCTCTGCCCAGCCGCACCCGATCTCCGCAGATATTGCCCTTGATTAAAAAGTTCTTTCCCATATCATTACCTCGTAATCCAAAAGGGATATTTAATATCTTTATTAGTTGATTTTACAGGATTGTGTGATATAATATCGGATGTAAGAGATAGCAGATATCTGTAAATGATAGAAAATTAAAATAGGAGCGGAATATATGGCAAGCGCAAGGGAATACTGTGAAATGATGAGCACGGAGCAGCTGCGGGGGCTTCTGCGGGAAGAGTACTATGGCAGGGGGAATCTGCCGTCGCAGATGATATTGGAGATTTGCGACATTCTTTCCCAACGGGAGCCGGACAGACCCGGCGCGGTCCAAGTGCTTCGTCAGCTCTGTCAGCAGTACCTTGATTGAAGAGAAATCACCGCCCTCGGAACGGAATCGTTCCGAGGGCGGTTGGTTATGTTAGATGCCGAGCAATTGCTTCTTCTTGGCGTCGTAATCGTCCTGGGTGATCACGCCTTCGTCCAGCAGAGCTTTGTATTTGCGAAGCTGCTGGATGTTTTCATCGTCGGAAAGGGGTTCAGTTTCCGGGACGGGAGCAGGCGCAGGTTCGGGTTCGGGTATGGGCTCGGGCAGCACGATATTGGCGGTAAGTACCTGGTGCTTGGTCATGCCGCAGATGCAGGAGGTTTCGTAGGAAAGATGCTCCTTGCCGCAGGTGCATACCCAGTCCTGGGGGTTGGTAGGGGGCGTGGGCAATTTTTCGCTGAGGGTTTTGGCGAAAGCCTTCTTCGCTCCATGCTTGTCCAGACCGCAGGAACAGGAGCTTTCGTAGGCTTCATGGACTCTTCCGCAGCTGCAGTGCCAGCCACCTTCGGGCACCGGTTCATTGGGGTCAATGGGTTTTGTTCGGGACCTTCCGGAACGGATAATACCGTCGCTGTTGGTGTTGTAACCCAGGGTGTAGTAGGGCTGCCGGACGGCAACCACGATAATACCGATAACACCCAGAAAGAAACCCCACCAGAAGCCGCCGTCATATCCTTTGGCATCGTTGATGGCATGGGTGATGGCGCCGAAAATGCAGGCCTGGATCAAAGAAAATAGTAGGGTAAAGAATAAGGAATCCAGCGAATAATCCACCGGTTGATAAGTGGTGACTTCGTACATTTAACATACCTCTCTTCCAAGAAAAGCCATTTATACCATTATACAGCACGGACGACAATGTTGTCAATAGGGATCCTATGTGCGAAAAAATAGAAACCGTCCCGGATCGTTCATCTGGGACGTTGGCTTATTTGTGAGCATTCAGAAGAAGCAGGCTGCCTGCAAGTAACGGAACAGCGCCGGCACCGACACCGATGAGGATTGCACCCTTGGATACAGCAAAGAAATATGCCAAAACGGAGGCGTACTCCTGCGCTTTTGCGGTTGTATCCCAGATATGTTGGCAGTGGAGATACTGCCCAATGATCAAGTAGGCACACAGACCGACGCCGAACAAAATAAGCATAGTCCCGATCACGCACATAATAGCAGCTTTTACTCTTGCAGACACCATAAAGCACACTCCAAAAAATGAGGGGATCCACAAGGATCCCCTCTGAAATCGATAAATTAGCCCTTCAGGGACTCCTCAACAGCGACAGCCACGGAAACGGTCATACCGACCATGGGGTTGTTGCCAGCGCCCAGGAAGCCCATCATTTCCACGTGGGCAGGGACGGAGGAGGAACCGGCGAACTGAGCGTCACCGTGCATACGACCCATGGTGTCGGTCATGCCGTAGGAAGCAGGACCAGCTGCCATGTTGTCGGGGTGCAGGGTACGGCCAGTACCACCGCCGGAAGCCACGGAGAAGTACTTCTTGCCCTGCTCCATGCACTCCTTCTTGTAGGTGCCGGCAACAGGATGCTGGAAGCGGGTGGGGTTGGTGGAGTTACCGGTGATGGAAACGTCAACACCCTCATAACGCATGACAGCCACGCCCTCACGGACATCGTCACAGCCGTAGCAGTTAACGGCAGCACGCTCGCCATCGGAGTAAGCGATGCGGTTGACGATCTCCAGCTCACCGGTGTAGTAGTCGAACTTGGTCTGCACATAGGTGAAGCCATTGATACGGGAGATGATCTGAGCAGCGTCCTTGCCCAGGCCGTTCAAGATAACACGCAGGGGCTCCTTACGGGCCTTGTTGGCGGAGCGGGCGATACCGATAGCGCCTTCAGCAGCAGCGAAGGACTCGTGGCCAGCCAGGAAAGCGAAGCACTTGGTCTCATCACGCAACAGCATGGCACCCAGGTTGCCGTGACCCAGACCGACCTTACGATCCTCAGCAACGGAGCCGGGGATGCAGAAGGCCTGCAGGCCGATACCGATAGCCTCAGCGGCCTCAGCGGCGTTCTTCACGCCCTTCTTCAGAGCGATAGCGGCGCCGACACAGTAGGACCATGCGGCGTCCTCAAAAGCGATGGGCTGAATGCCCTTAACGATCTCATAGGGATCAAAGCCGGCGTTCTTGCACAGCTCACGGCAAGCCTCAACGGACTCCAGACCGTACTGAGCCAGGACGCCATTGATCTTGTCGATTTTTCTTTCGTAACCTTCAAACAGAGCCATAGTCGCGTCCTCCTCTTATTCGTGACGGGGGTCGATGTACTTGGCGGCATCCGCGAAACGGCCGTAGGAACCCTTGGCCTTCTTCAGAGCCTCGTTGGCATCGTCGCCCTTCTTGATGAAGTCCATCATCTTACCCAGGTTGATGAACTCGTAACCGGTGATCAGGTCGTCCTTATCCAGAGCGATGCGGGTGACGTAACCCTCAGCCATCTCCAGATAACGGGGGCCCTTGACCTTGGTAGCGAACATGGTACCCACCTGGCTGCGCAGACCCTTACCCAGGTCCTCCAGGGAAGCGCCAACTGCCAGACCATCCTCAGAGAAAGCGGACTGGCTGCGGCCGTAAACGATCTGCAGGAACAGCTCGCGCATGGCGGTGTTGATGGCGTCACACACCAGGTCGGTGTTCAGAGCCTCCAGCAGGGTCTTGCCGATCAGGATCTCGGAAGCCATAGCGGCGGAGTGGGTCATGCCGGAGCAACCCAGAGTCTCAACCAGAGCCTCCTCAATGATGCCCTCCTTGACGTTCAGGGTCAGCTTGCAGCAGCCCTGCTGAGGAGCGCACCAGCCGATGCCGTGGGTGAAACCGCTGACATCCTTAATTTCCTTGACCTGCACCCACTTGCCCTCTTCGGGGATGGGAGCGGGGCCGTGATAGGCACCCTTGGCCACGGAGCACATATGCTGTACTTCTGCACTATAAATCATGGCAATTTTCCTTTCTTTCAACGGGCGGTAATTCCGCCCTGGAATTCCGCATATATTATACATTCTGCAATGCAGATTGTCAATTGTTATCGACGAAAAAAGTAGGGGAGGGTCATTGACCCTCCCGGAAATTATGCTTGAATGGTCTTTACGAAGGCAGTACGGTCGGTGGCTTTGAAGTAAGCAGAGCCGGCGACCAGTACATCGGCGCCGTTTTCCTTGCAGACGGTGCAGGTGTTTTCGTCTACGCCGCCGTCCACTTCGATGTGGCAGTCGGGGTTGATATCGTCCATCCACTCCCGGAGCTGGCGCACCTTGTCCATCTGGTCGGCCATGAATTTTTGGCCGCCGAAACCGGGTTCTACGGTCATTACCAGAATGATGTCGCACTTTTCCAGATAGGGAATGGCGGCCTCAACGGGGGTCTTGGGCTTCAGCACGATGCCGGCTTTACAGCCAAGGGCACGGATTTTATCCAGTGCTTCCAGCGTGTTTTGGGGCTGATCGGCTTCAATGTGGATGGTAACTAAGTCCGCACCGGCTTTCACAAAATCCTCCACATACCGGATGGGTCGGTCGATCATCAGATGCACGTCCAGGGGAAGATCGGTCACCGGGCGCAGAGCCTTGACCACCGGGATGCCGATGGTGATGTTCGGCACGAAAATGCCGTCCATCACGTCAACGTGCACCCAATCGCCGCCGTTTTTCTCAATGTCGTGAATATCCCGCTCCAGATTGGCGAAATCCGCAGACAGAATAGAAGGGGAGAGCTTAGCCATAATCCCGGCCTCCTTGCATGGTGTGGTAAATAATTGTTTATATTAGTAACCCCATCGTAGGGCAAGGGCATGCCCTTGCCGTCTGCGGCTGTAAGCCGCAGGGCGCCGCTTGCGGCGCAAAGGCTCCCTTGTGCAAAGGGAGCTGTCGAAAATCGGCTCTTCGGAACCGATTTTTGACTGAGGGATTGTTTGCTGTTACCCTATAATTTTCCGTTTTTGAATTGATGCCGTGTTACAATCCCCCCGACCTCGCTTACGCTCGCCCACCTCCCTTTGCACAAGGGAGGCGTTCGCCTTCGGCGACGGCGAGGGCGTGCCCTCGCCCTACGAAGATAAATAATCATTTACCTCATTAAAATACCACATTTCAACATAAAAAGCAACGCATGAAAATGAAAAAAACG
>JAZNRS010000015.1:0-4669 GCA_045590815.1 Faecousia sp. | reverse complement strand
AAAATCTTTGATTTTTGACTGGGGGAGTTCGGGAAAATCCTATTTTTACTCCCCCCGGCCTCGCTTGCGCTTCGGCCACCCCCCTCATAAATGCGGGGGGCAAGGGCGTGTGCGTTACTCCGCTAAACAATCATTTACCTTCCTTTTTTGCCTGGATCATCAGCAGATATACGGTACTGCTCATGCGGTTCAGGGCGTGCAGGATATCGGTTCGGGCGCAGTTGCCATCGGCATCGATGAAGGCCTGCGCCGCCGCCAGCTCCGCCGCACGGACGGCACAGCGGCATCGGTTCAATGCCAGAACCTTTTGTCCATCGGTGTGCGCCGGCATAAAATGTGGCTGGCCGTAGAATTCCTCCGGGCGGTGACTGCGGGAGCGAAGCTCCGCTTCCGTCATACCGCAAAGCCGTTCCCATTTGACCGGTTCGTTTAATACTTCACAGCGGATCAAATGCCGTGCCAAATCCAGTATCTCCCCCAATTCTTTGGGAAATGCCAATGTTTGACACCACAAAAGTTCCGCTTCCAGCGTATCCATGGCACCCCGAAAACCAATTCTGGGGTGGGTTTTGTACACCAGAACATTGCCGTGCAGATGGGTCATCTGCTCCGGCTTTTCCTTCAAAATGCCGCCGTTCAGCAGATGATATTCTTCAATCGGAGCCTCCGATGCCGGGAGAATGCGAATCCGTTCCCGGGTGAGAAAATCCCTCGCCCCGGGGGTCAGACGATCCCCCTCCCGGAGGAAATACACCCGCTGACCCTCCCGGTTTCGGATGTTGGCACGGACAGTTTCCTCAGTGCAGAGCATCAGCTCTTGGTGTTAGGTGCGGATTTGCGATCCTTGGGCAGAATGGCATCCACCTCGGTGTGGGGACGGGCGATGACGTGGACGGAGATCAGCTCGCCCACCTTTTCCGCCGCGGCGGCACCGGCATCGGTAGCGGCCTTCACAGCGCCTACGTCCCCACGGACCATCACGGTGACCAGACCGCCGCCTACCTGCTCCTTGCCCACAAGCTGTACGTTGGCGGATTTGACCATGGCATCCGCCGCTTCAATGGCTCCAATGAGCCCCTTGGTTTCGATCATGCCTAAAGAATTGGTGTCCATATTGATAATTCCTTTCATGTTTTGAAGTATTGTAGGGCAAGGGCATGCCCTTGCCGTCGCCGAAGGCGCAGTGCGTAGCTGTCGCCCCTATGGGGCGACACGGCGGGGTCATGACCCCGCCCTACAAAGGGTCGTTCATAATCAGCGTCTTAATCACCACCGGGAAGGCTGGGCCTACGGGGGTGCCTACGTCAAGGTAGCTCCCCTCGGACAGCCGCAGGCGGTCTAAACAGAGAATTGGTCGATCCGGGTATTTCAGCGCCAGCATTTGTCCAAGGGCTTTCGCCATATCCTGCTCCATGGCAAGATACAGCTCCTTTTGCGGCCAGGTGCCCACCTGCTCCGCCAGTTTCTGAATTTGCCCATAGCCGGAGGCGTTTTCCTCCAACGCCAGTACTCCGGGGGTATCCGATTGCCGACCCCAGGGCACCACCGGCAGATTTTTCAGGGGGAGCTTCACGTTCCGGGCGAAAACCGTACTGCCGGATAGCTGTGCGCTGTGGCATCCTGCCCCGATGACGGTGGCTCGCACCGTTTGTTCCCCAAGGCGGTATTGACCCTTGCACAGCCGGCTTTCCCGGATGGCTCTGCCCAAGGTAGGGCCTATATCCCCAAAGGCAAGCCATGGGTGGGACGTTTCGATGCAGTCAGCCACGCCGCCGGAGAAGGAAAGTATCAGATCATCCGGGAGATCGCCACGCCAGTGTGCGCACTGGCTCGCGATGACACATTCTTTGGTATACAGCTTCTCAAACAATTCGTTTCGGGGACGCAGGCCGGCGGCCATTTCCAGGGCTTGGGTCAGCAATTGCGCAAGTTCAAAAACCTGTGCTTCGTTGACGGTTTGTCCCGGAGAAAAATCCGTAAGTCCCTCCAAAACCGGCGAAATATAGGTGATTTTGCCGGTTTCGTCCAATTTCAGCAATCTTCCGCCCACATTCAGGCATCCGGTGGCGGTGATGTGTCCATCTTCGATGAGGGCAAGATTGCTTGTGCCGCCGCCAATGTCCATGTGCAGAACAGACTTTCCGGATTCGGCTGAATATGCCACCGCTCCTGCTCCCCGAGCCGCCAGCGCGCTCTCCAAATCCGGCCCTGCCGTGGCCACCACAAAATCTCCAGCCAGCTCCGACAGCGCCTCCAGCACCGCCCGGGCATTTTCCTTCCGGGAGCTTTCCCCGGTGATGATCACCGCCCCGGTGTCCACCTCCTGCCGGGTGATCCCGGCGGAGCGGTACTCCGCTTCCACAATTCTGCGGATGCCCTCTCCGTCCATGCGGCTGGAGGACAGCAGAGGGGTGAAGTGGATGGGGCTTTGATAGAGAATTTTTCTGCCTGAAATATCCATGTCCGGCACGGCGAAGCTGGATGCCCGGTTTTCCACCGTCAGCTCCGAGAGGATCATTTGGGTGGTCGTGGTGCCGATGTCCAGACCGACGCTCCGAAGCTTAGCCATGGGCGGCCTCGTGGAGGATCTTCACCGCCAGCTCCCGGGTCACGGGGATGGGGTTGGTGTCACAGCATGGGTCGGCCAGCGCCGCGTCCACGATCCGGTCAACCTGCGGACGAATGCCAATTTCGGCAAGTGTCGCAGGAAGTCCCAGTCCCTTGCGAAGCCGCACAAGCCCGTTGTGCAGATTCCGCACAGCCATGGTCTGGGATCGGTTTTCAAGGCCGATCGACCCGGTGGCTTTTGCGTACTTTGCCTGTGCCAGATGGTGAATCACCGGCGGCAGGAGGATGGCGTTGAGCCGTCCGTGGGGGACGTGATACGCGCCGCCTAAGCTGTGGGCGAGGGCGTGACAGATGCCCAGCCCTGCCTGGTTGAACGCCATCGCCGCCACGGTGGATGCCAGATGCACCTGCTCCCGGGCGGCGAGATTTCCGGCGTAGGAATCGGGCAGGTTTCGATACGCCATGGAAAATGCCGACAGGGCAAGGGCGTCGGTGATGGGGCTGGCATTTTTGGCGACCAGCGCTTCCAATGCGTGGGTCAGCACATCAAAACCGCCGTCGGCGACCAGCGCGGGGGGTAATTTTGCCACCAGTGACGGGTCAACGATGGCCATGTCCGGTCGGAGTTTTTCATCCACCAGAGGGTGCTTCACCCCATCGTGGGTCAAAATGGCGAAATCCGTCACCTCGGAGCCGGAGCCGGAGGTGGTGGGAATGGCGATTCGCTTCGCCGGGGATTTTGCAAAATAGGCCATGGCCTTGGCTAAATCCATGGCACTGCCGCCGCCCAGAGAAACAATCACATCCGGCTGGAATTTCTGCACCACACCGGCACCCTCTGCCGCCAGAGCGACTGAGGGATCGGGGGCGACTTTCGGGAAAAATTCCACGTTTTCACAGCCGGTAAGACCGGCCAGCTCCCGGGCCTTGCCGTTTTCGTAAAAGTAGGGATCGCAGACCACCAACAGCCGCGTCGCACCTGAATTTTTCAGCGTATTCAGGGCACCGTCGCCGCAGATAATTTGCGTCCCGCAGGAAAAACGCTCCAATACATCACCGCCTTTTCATGGCTAGTATGACCGGGATTGGGAATTTCATGCATACCAAATTCGCTGTCATTGCGAGGCCCGAAGGGCCGTGGCAATCCCCCACGGCGATGCGCAAATCTTAGGAGATTGCCACGCCAGTGTTCGCACTGGCTCGCAATGACAGGAAAATGTCAAAATACCCAAATTCAGGGGACAAAAACTGTCAAAACAGACCATTGCACTCGCTTGCAAAGTGTGGTATGATATGGCTATCCAGGTGGAGTGCGCCTACTCCACAAAAATAGGCGCATTACCGCTAAAATAAAGGAGGATAAAACCGTAAGACTCACGGTGCGGCAGTGTGGAGACCTGTCGTAATGCATCCGCTGTTTTACCCGGCGGCTGTGAGAGCATACGCGAGGAGTCGGTATGCTTAGAGTCAGTCAACTATGGCAAGTTTGACCCTGAAAGACATCAAGAAGATCTACCCCCACAACGGCGACGACACCAAGAAAAAAAAGAAGAAGAAGGGTGAAGAGCCCGAGAAGAAGGTCAATCTGCAGATCACCGATAAGGGTGTCGTGGCTGTTCAGAAGTTCAGCCTGGACATCGCCGACAAGGAATTCATCGTTCTGGTCGGTCCCTCCGGCTGTGGTAAGTCCACCACTCTGCGTATGATCGCCGGCCTGGAAGATATCTCCGAGGGCGAGCTGTGGATCGGCGACCGTCTGGTCAACGACATCCCCCCCAAGGACCGTGATATCGCCATGGTCTTCCAGAACTATGCTCTGTATCCCCACATGACCGTGTACGACAACATGGCTTTCGCTCTGAAGCTGCGCCGTACCCCCAAGGATCAGATCGACAAGGCTGTTAAGGAAGCCGCTGAGATCCTGGACATCACCCAGTACCTGGGCCGTAAGCCCAAGGCTCTGTCCGGTGGTCAGCGTCAGCGTGTTGCCATCGGCCGTGCTATCGTCCGTGCTCCTCAGGTCATGCTGATGGACGAGCCCCTGTCCAACCTGGACGCCAAGCTGCGTAACCAGATGCGTGCTGAGATCATCAAGCTGCGT
>JAZNRS010000014.1:0-13626 GCA_045590815.1 Faecousia sp. | reverse complement strand
TAGACATTCTCAGCAGTGGAGATATCCACAACGTCGGGCTTTTCAGTCCAGGTGAGCATGCCCATCTTGTCCAGGGCGATGTCCTGGTCAACGGTGTAATAGATGTTCAGCTTGATGCTGTCCTCCAGCAGCAGAGTGGGGGTGACCAGCGTGATGGTGGGAAGCGCAACATCCACATGATCGGGATCCTTTGCGCCGCAGGTAGTGCAGTAGCCGCTGTCATATTCGTGACCGGTTGCGATGATGGTGCTTTGAATCTTGACGTTGCAGATCTGGCAGGTCAGCTCCATGATACCGGGCTGGGTGCAGGTTTCCTTCTGGGTCACTTCATAGGTGAAATCGTGCTCGCACAGGGAGATAATGAAATCTGCTTCCATGAGGGTGAGCTCGCCGCTGTACTGCACGCTCTCGGTGGCCGATGCGGCATAATAGCCGGAATAGCCGGCGGTGAGCTTGTAGCTGTAGTTGCCGGTGTTGGCTGCGGTGAGATCAACGAAAACCTCGCTCAGATCGCACTGGTTGTTGGTGATCGGCGCGTTCACAGACTGCACCAGATTGCCGCTTTCGCTGTAGATATCCAGCCGCAGCGTGTCCAAACGGTTGTAAGCTGCGTTGGCAATACCGCTTGCTGCAAAATAGCTGCCTGCGGACAAGAAGCTGGGCGCAGAACCGTCATACAAGACGACATCGCTGCTGATGCTTTGCTGATAGGCAGAATGGTTGCTGGCGAGATATGCGGTCTCACCGCTGTTCAGGGTGACCTGGTACCAGTAGGTGCCGCCGGTGTTGCAGTACAGCGCAGTGGCGGTGAAGGTCTCATTGGCCTGTGCTGTCGCCAGGGCTTGAGAGCCATTGTACTGGGTGCTGCTGGGCAGGCTGTTCAAGGTCGTGGACTGGGTGGTTACCACCTGGCAGTGGGTGGGATACACGGTGCACTTGCTCAGATAGGGATCGGGCAGGGACGTGCCGTCGAAGCCGGCCTCTGCCAGAATGAGCTGACCGGTGTACGCATTGAGCTCTGTGGCGCTGGTGGCGTAATATCCGGTGTAGGAGGCAAGGATGCGATAGCCCATCACCGTGGTATCCAGTCCGGAAAGATCCAGGACTGCGGCGGTCAGATCACATTGATTGTCGGTGACCGGCACGGAGGCAGACTGGACAAGGGTGCCGTCGTGGTGGAGGATCTGGATCTCAACGCCGGTGAGTTGATTGTAATCGGCGTTAACCGTTCCGCCTGCGGGGGCTACCCAGTTGTCAAGGGTGATGTCGCTGTCCAGACTCTCGGTGTAGGTGCAGTGGTTGCTGGAGATATAGGCGATCTCGCCGGTGCTGAGGGTGATCTGATACCAGTAGGTGCCGCCGGAGTTGCAGTACACAGCGTGGGCGGTGTAGGTCTGATTGGCGGCAGCGGTGGCCAGAGTCTTGGAACCGTTGAACTGGGTGCTGCTGGGCAGGGTGTTCAAAGGCGTGGCCTGCTTCGTCACGATGAGGCTGTGGGTGGGGTATGCCGTGCACTTCTCCATGTAGGGGTCGCTCTCGGCGGAAACATTCAGCACAGCCTCACGCAGGACCGCCTGACCGGTGTAATCGGCGATCTCCTGGGATGCGGCAGCGTAGTTGCCGGAATAATGCGCAATGACCTTGTAGACGCAATCAGTGACGTTCAGGTCGATATCTGCGATGCTCAGGTCACAGAGGTTGTCGCTGGCTGTGACCGTAGCAGATTGGAGCAGATTGCCGCTGAGATCCAGGATCTGGATCTCCACGGAGTCCAGGACGTTGTATGTAGAGCGGACGACACCGTTGGGAGCATAGGAGGTATCGCCGGCGGCACCTTCGTCATAGAGGAAGATGTCGGTGTCGGTGCTTTGCTGATAGGTGGAATGTCCGCTGTAAAGATAGGCAGTTTCGCCGGTGCTGAGGGTGACCTGATACCAGTAGTTGCCGCCGGTGTTGCGGTAAAGGGCGTTGGCAATGAAGGTTTCGTTGGCCTCAGCGGTCACCACCAGGTCGGAACCCTCATTGGCGTTGCTTCTGGGCTGGGTGTTCAGAGGTGTGGATTTGGTGGTGGTCACTTCACAGTGTGCAGGGAATACCTCGCACTTGTCCAGGTAGCTTTCTGTGGCGGCGTAGCCGTTGAAGCCGTACTGCTTCACGATGGCGGGGTAATCCTTGTAGGCCACATCCGCATCGTAGGGGCCATTGGAGCCGATATATTTGTTGTCGGTGTACTGGTACATACCGTACTTGGTGGAATAAGTGGGGCTCAGGCTTTGGTAGGTGTCGTCGTAATACCGGGCGATCCAGATCTCGTACTTGGCGCAGATCTCACTCATGGGGAGGGTGGTGGACTTGGAGTAGCCGGTGTAAACGCCGGTCAAATAACCTGCATCAGCCAGAGCGTCACAGAAGGTCAGACAGATATTCTTGGCGGTGGCGTTGCTGAGGTTGTCCTGAGAGGGATCCTCGTAATCAAAGTAGAGCGGATACTCGAAGGTCTTGCCGCTGATCCAGCTCAGCATATTTTGTGCATCGGTAGCGGCTTCGGCAGCGGTGGTGGCATAGGAATAGTAATAGGCGCCGATGTCCAAGCCTGCAGCACGGGCGTTGGTATAGTAGGTCTCGAAGCAGGTATCCTTACCCTTGCCGGTTCCAGCCCGGAGGATCACAAAGCTGTAGCCGGCGCTCTTGATGGCGGTGAAGTCCAGGGAGGAGCCCTGCCATGCGGAAACGTCCAGACCGTGGGCGTAGATCGTGCTGTCACCTGCCATGCCGCCGGTATAGCCGTTGTTATAGCCGTTGGCAAAGCTTCCGGTGCCGCCGCTGCCCGAACTATCCCCGGTAACGCTGTTGGGATCGATCAACTTGCCGGCTTTCAGCAGATCCAGCAGCTGCACGTTCTGCTCGGCAGTGCCGCTATAGTCGTCGATGCCGTTGGCTGCGGCGATCTTGGTGCGGTAATCCTTGGAGCTGTCTACGCCAATTTCGTTCAGCGCATCAACGATGGAGCTGCACGAAGCGCTGCAGGCTGGGTAATAGGTGGGCGTTGACGGTGTGGAGGGAGTAGTCGTGGTGTTACCGCTGGAGCTGCTGGGATCGGGGTTGATCAGCTTGCCGGCTTTCAGCAGTTCCAGAAGCTGAATATTTTGGTCAGCGGTGCCGGTGTAATCGGAAATGCCGTTGGCGGCGGCGATCTTGGTGCGGTAATCCTTGGAGCTGTCCACACCGATGGAATTCAGCGCACTGATGATGGATAGGTAGTCAGAGCCGCAGGCTGGGTAATAGACCACTTCTTTGTAGTCCGGATTGAGCAGCTTACCGGCCTTCAGCAGATCCAGCAGCTGGATGTTCTGGTCGGCGGTGCCGCTGTAATCGGAAATTCCGTTGGCGGTGGCGATCTTGGTACGGTAGTCCTTGGAGCTGTCAACGCCGATGGATGCCAGTGCTTCCGCAATGCTGGTATGGCTGGAGTCGCAGGCAGGGAAGTACTTGCTTGTGACAGTAGAGGTAGTACCGCCGGCGGTGTTGTCGTTGGAGGTGTTGCCGCCGGGGGAAGCGGGCACAGTACCGGAGTAACGCAGGATGGTGTAGCTTCCGCTGTACTTGGAGGCCAGCTGTGCGGGGGTGTAGGTGGAGCGCTTCAGCTGGGGCGGTGTTTGCTCTGTGATCTCGATCTTTGTGATGCTGGAGCCGCTGTAGGTCAGACCGGTGACCAGCACAACGTGACCGGCAGAACGGGAATTCAATGCATCGCCCAATTTCAGCTTGGAGATGTTGGAGGTGGTGGGCGCACCGTAGCTGGTGGTCACCTGGGTGAGGGAATAGGTGGTCTTACGGCTGATGCCCCAACACCAGGAAACAAAGGCAGAGCAGTCGATGGCGTAGTACACCGAGGAGGAGCCGTTGCCGGAATAGGAGGACCGGGAGGTGTAGAACACACTGCTGGCATTTCCTGCGGCGGAAAGGAACGTGTCGATGCTCACGCCGAAGCCGATGTACTTACCGGAGTCGATGGGTTGTCCGTAGGGAAGGCGATAGGAATTTCCTTTTGTGTATGTATAGGAATTGCGCCAGCCTTTTACGGTTTTCTTGGCAGTCCATTTCAGACTGTACAGATAATCCGCACGGGCGACCATGTTGTTTTGGGAGGTGGTCGCTGCCTGGACCTTGGGCGGTGCAGCTGTGATCACGCATCCCAGCAGTACGGTCACGCATAAAAGGATACTGAGGATTCTTTTGTTCATAAGTTCGTACGCCATAAGTTTGCTATGGCGTATCCTCCTTTCGAATCGTTAAAATGTTATGAATATCATAATATATTTCCGGCAAAAAAGAAATATCAATTGCAAAAATGTATCGAAAAAATCAGGAATACGGCAAAATGTACAATTTGCGGCGGCGGTATCTATGCAACTTGATACGGGCAAAATGCCGGCTGTTCCGGTGTACGTTAAGTGGGAGGAAAGGATATTGTGAAATATACCCAATATCTTTCAGGATAATACCGGTAAAACATGCCGAATTTTGTTTATGTTTGTGTATTCCAAACGGTTTAAATTTCAAGGGGAAAATGATAGAATACAAGTGAGCTTGTATATACTTTACGCCACTTTTGCGGCGGTGAAAAGGAAGTGTGTTTTATGAAAGGACGATCCGGTCGTATCTATAAATCGGTTTTATCGCTGGTTATGGCGAGTATTATGCTGCTTAGTGGACTGATCCTGCCGGCTCAGGCGGTGGAAACATCTGTTGCCGCCCGGATCTATGGGGATCTTGCCGATTCCAAGGCGTACAGCAGCTTTGAAGCCTTTCGGGAGCTGTATGTACCGGAAAATTCGATCCCTATGCCCGGACTGATCCGCACGGATGTAAACGGCACGGATTGCACCACCATGGTGCCCCATGACGTTTGCTTTGCCAGGGACTATCAGATCATTTCCGCCTATGATTCCGAAGGGGAATGCAACAATGTTTTGTATGTGCTTTCCGACGGTGTGCTGCTGACGGTGCTTGTACTGCCCGTGAAGGGGAAGGTGAACGCCATCGCCTTTGACGGTACATATTTATGGGTCACCAACGGAAAAAATGTGTCCGCAATCGCCTATAGTGCGTTGGACACGGCGGTCAGCGCAGCTGTTGCCGACGGCAAGCCCAGTGCTTCCGTCAAATTTCATTCCAATTGTTCCGTTGGTATCTCTGCCGGCTTTTTGACCTACAGCGATGGTCTGCTGTGGGCAGGCGCCTACAAGGACAAAGGCGACTCCACGGGTAAAATGTACGGCTATACCGTTTCCGCCGATGGACGCAAGCTGGTACCCAGGTACACCATTGGGCTGCCGGACAGAGTTCAGGGCGCATGTTTTTTGGCAGGACAGCTGATCGTAAGCCGATCCAGCTCCCGAAGCGTATCCAGCTCCAACTACATTTCGCAATTGCGTGTGTATAAGCTGTCCGAACCGGATGCGGAGGGCATCATCAAGAAAACTTCCACGGTAACGACCATCGAGCTTCCCCCGATGATCCGGGGCATCTGTGCCGATGATGAGATGCTGTATTCGGTGTATGCCTCTGCTGCTACCCGGTACTGCAAGGGTACGGACGGGGAAGCTAAATGTAAATATCCCGTTGACAGATTGGTGGCATTCGGGACTTCGGCGTTTACGGAGAACCTGGAACCGGACAGCACCATGGAACCTTTTGCGCTGAGCACCAATGCAGAAACCGTGGTACCGGGCACGTCTACGGTACTCAGTGCTGTGTTTGCCGATGGCAGCATATCCTGGAAATCCAGTAATACAGGCGTGGCGACCGTCAGCGAATTGGACGATCGGAGCGCATCTGTCCAGGCGGTTGCACCGGGCAAGGCAACGATCACCTGCACGTTGAGCGACGGAAGTGTTGCCAAGTGCGTCATTACGGTGGAGGGTGAATATTTCGATGTCTGCGGTGAGGAGCAAACCTCCTTTGCGGACGCCCTGGTGGCACAGAGCTACGACAGCTCCCTGCAGACCCGTGTCAGCATCGCTGCGGCAAATGGCCTGCGTGATTATGCCGGCACTTTGGAGGAGGATGCCATCCTTCTGGAGCTGATGAAGGCGGGAAAGCTGATCAACCCCGGTATCTCCCACGGGGATGTGAAGACATCCAAGGTCGTGCTCAGTAGCACAAGGCTGTACCTGAGCTACGGAGAATCGAGTCAGCTGCGTGCCTCCTTCCCGGAGGGAGCGGTATCCTGGAAGTCCAGCAATACCAAGGTGGTTCAGGTGAGCGCCCTGGATGCGGACACCGCGGCCTTGAAGGCGGTGGGTGAGGGTAAGGCCACCATCACCTGCACCCTTAGCAACGGAAGCGTTGCCAAGTGCGTTATTTATGTGGAATACCTTTATTTTGACGCATGTGATCCCGAAGAGGACTCCATCGTTCGGGCGCTGAAGGATCAAACCATCGATTCTTCCTTTGAAACCAGAACCTTGATCGCTGAGGTCAACGGCATCACAAATTACAGCGGAACAGCGGAGCAAAACGAGAAAATGCTGAAGCTGATGGCAGCCGGCAAGCTGATCAATCCCGGACTGAAGAGTTATCTTTCGCCCACGGATCCACCTGCCGGGGACAGCGGCGAGGGGGTATATTTCCCACAATGCGCCGAAGGGTTTGAGTCCATCGCCCGGGCATTGGAGTCTTTGGGCTACGACGGCTCCTTTACCTTCCGTCAGAAGATCGCCGCCGCTAACGGCATCACCGACTATTCCGGCACTGCCGATCAGAATCTCCTTTTGCTGGACCTGCTCAAGGAAGGCAAGCTGCTGAAGCCGGATCTTATGATGGCGGAAAATGAGCGCCTGGTCTGCTTCAACGCCAATGGCGGCGAAGGCGTTATGGATGAGATCCTGTTTGTGGATGGCAGTGCGCTGCCGGAGAATATTTTCACGAAAACGGGCTGCTGTTTTGCTGGCTGGGCCACCTCCGCTGACGGAGCGGCTGTCTATGCCGACGGTGAGGCCGTTACCATTCCCGAAAGCGTCACTTTGTATGCGGTTTGGGAGCCGATCCGGTATATTTTACGTTATCATGCCAACGGCGGCACCGGTACCATGGAGGACACCGTCGTCACCTACGGCGTGGATACCGAGCTGCGCGCCCCGGACTTTACCCGGGAGGGGTATACCCTGAGCGGCTGGTACCGGTACAGAACCAGTGACAATAAGTGGCTCTACAAGAGCGAAGACGGCAAGACCAACGCCTGGTATCTTGAGGGTGAACAGCCCTCCGGTTATGCCAAAAATGTGATGAAGACCACCTCCAGTGTGTCAAAGACATCCGCCATCGACGGTGATGTTGTGGTGCTGTATGCTGTGTGGAAGAAGGGCAGCACCGGCAGCCTGGATGGCAAAAAGGTCATGTTTATCGGCAACTCCTTTATCTACTACGGCGGCGTGGTGGAGCTGGGCAACCAGAGAAAGACGGATAAGGGCTGGTTCTATGACATTTGCAAGGCCAATGGAGAGAGTGTGACGGTCTATGACTGCACCTACGGAAATCATCATCTGTACGATTTTACCTCCAAGGGCTGCAAGAGCGGAAGCTGCCACAGCGGCAGGGATCTGCTTCGTGGGATCGACCTGAAGACCATCGACTATGTATTCCTTTCCGAGTCCGGCAACAACAATTCCAATTTTGTCCGGGACGTGAAAAATATCATCAAGCGATTCCCGTCCACGACGAAATTCGTCTATCTGTCCCATTCCTATTCTTACATCAAAAATCACACCAAGATCACCAAAAAGCTGGGCGATCTGCAAAAGCTGGGCGTGATGGTGGTAGAGTGGGGCAAGCTGGTTGACGATGTGATCGATGGCAGAACCAAGGTTTCCGGCGCAACGGTCAAGTACACAAAGAACACCTTCATCAAGAATAAGGGCGATACCCATCATCCCAATCCGCTTTCCGGTTATATTGCCGCCCAGATGGCTTATTGCGCGGTTACCGGAAAGACGGCTGTGGGACAGATGCCCGATGTGTACAAGAACGGTAACTCTGTCAAGTACGGTCAAAGTGTGGTGGGCTACTCGGCGTTTATTTCCAAGCACTATAAGTCTTCCACCAGCAGTAATTTCAAGAAGGTCATGAAATCCAAGTCCGACATCAAGGGTCTGCAGAAGCTGATGAACAAGTATCTGGCTGCCCGGGGCCTGGGCGTGGATGCAAAGAAGTAAAATGAATCCAGAAATGGGGCGAAACCTGATGATGCGCAAGTTTTTTGCGGTTTGTTTAATTCTCAGCCTGCTGCTGAGTGTGATCCCTGGCGGCGTATTCGCTGCGGAATCCGATGAACCGGTGCTGTTGCCGGATACGGAGACCGAGGTGTATATTGATACCGCCGGTCAGATCGTCCGTTATCAGTTTACACCGGCGCATGATTGTGCGTATTCCTTCTATTCCGTCAGCGATGAGGATACCTACGGCGAGCTGTATTCAGCCTCCGGCACACTGCTCTATGAAAACGATGATTTCTACGGGCTGAATTTTGGTATCGAGTGCATATTGACTGCCGGGGAAACCTATATTTTGGCGGTTGCGCTTTTGGATACGGCGGCTACCGGCGAATTTGACCTGATCACCCGGACAAATCACGATGAAACCAGCCAGGTGATCCAGGAACCCAGCTGCCATGAAAGCGGCAGCGTGAAGCATGGATGTACGATATGTGATTATGAATGGGTGGAGATCCTTTCGCCTGCGCATGATTATCATGACGGCATCTGCACGCTGTGCGGCAGCGTTATGACCCTCAGCGGCGTGTGCGGAGATGCGCTTTCCTGGTATTATGACGGTTCTGGGAAGACCTTGACCATCTCCGGTACCGGTGCGATGTATGATTATGATGAAGCCACACCGCCCTGGCAGGCAGATGAATGCCAGGTGGCGCATTTGGTGGTGGAAGATGGCGTGACCTACATCGGCAAAAATGCCTTCACGGGCTGCGAAATGCTGGAGTCGGCTGTGCTGCCCCAGACGTTGACAGCCATCGGCGACAATGCCTTCTCGTACTGCGGTCAGCTCGATGATCTGTGTCTGCCCGAGGGGATCGTGACGGTGGGCGTTTTGGCGTTTGCTTATTGCGATCAGCTCCGGGAGGTGACGGTGCCTGCCACTGTGACAGAGCTGGGCTTCGGTGCGTTCCACAACTGCCGAAGACTGGCGCATATCCAGGTGGCAGATGGCAATACGGCATACGCCTCCGATGGATCCGGTGTGCTGTTCAGCAAGGATATGACAGTGCTGATCCAGGCGCCGGCTGCCATGGTCGGTGGGTACGAGATTCCGGCAACGGTGCGCACGGTCTATGATTCCGCTTTCAGCGGCTGCAACCGTTTGGCTGCCGTCTATATCCCCAACGGTGTCACGGAAATCGGCAGCGGCGCGTTTTCCGGCTGCGGTCAATTGACCTTCCTGCAGATCCCCGGCTCTGTGACCAATATGGGCGAAAGCGCCGTCAGCGGCTGCGGAAAGCTCAAGGCGATCCATTTCCAGGGGGATGCGCCGGCGACCGACGGCGTAGCCATCGAGGATGTGAAAGCTGTCGCTTATTATCCTGCCGGCAACGGCACATGGACGGAGGATAGCTGTGGCGCTCTCAGCGAGGATGTGACATGGCAGTCGGTTTCGACGCTGGCTATTTTGGCACAGCCGGAAGATGTCCGGGCAATTCCCGGTGAAACCGTTACCCTGTCCGTTGGTGTGGCAGGGGAGGGCGTTACCTACAGCTGGTGGGTCGCAGCGCCGGGGTCGGATGTTTTTACCCAGACCGATGTGACAGAAAGTGTTTTTGGGACCCAATTTTCGGAAGCCATTGCCGGTCAGCGACTGTATTGTGTGGTCGCGGATGTCAACGGAAGCGCCCTGCAGACCAATACCGTGACCATAATGGCGATGGATCAGCTGGCAACGGATACGGCTTTGACCGTGATTCCCGAGTCGGGTGCGTTCCTCTATTTCGCTTTTACACCGGAATACAGCTGTAACTATATTTTCAGCTCCCAAGGGGCGCTGGATACCTATTGCGAACTGTTTGATTCTGCCTATAATCTTTTGGATTCCAACGACGATGGGGAAGATGAAAACTTCTCGCTGGGCGTATATCTGCAGGCGGGTACGACTTATATTTTGGGCGTCTGCGCCTACGGGGAAGCTTCTGCGGCGATGGACGTGATCGTACAGTCGGATCATGATATGATTCGTTCCAACTATCTGCCCACCTGCACCGCTGAGGGGTATACATGCTATGCCTGCGCAGTCTGCGGCATGAGCTACAAAACCAACCAGGTGCCTGCCACCGGGCACAGCTATCAGTCGGTCATCATCGAGGCTACCTGCACGGAAGAGGGATACGTCAAGCATACCTGCACGACCTGCGGTCATAACTACAAGGATACGGTGGTTGCATCCAAGGGACATACCTGGCAGGAAGCCAGCTGCACCGCCGCCAGAACCTGCATCGCCTGCGGTCATGTGGACGGAGCGCCCTTGGGGCATCGCTATATTACAGAAGTGGTTGCGCCGGAATGTCTGAAGGATGGCTACACGGCACATATTTGTACCGGCTGCGGTCATACCTATTATGACCAGTACGTTACCGCCACCGGTCATAGCTGGCATGCTGCCAGCTGCCAGGAGCCCCAGTCCTGCACGGTCTGCGGTGCCACCACCGGCAGACCCCTGGCGCACGACTATCATGCTGAAATCACAGAGCCCGGTTGCCGCACCCAGGGCTTCACCACCTATACCTGCACCGTCTGCGGCGACAGCTATGCAGATTCCTATGTCAGCGCCACCGGCCACAGCTGGCTGGCGGCATCCTGCACGGAGCCGATGACCTGCGTATCCTGCGGCGAAACAGTCGGTCAGCCTCTGGGACACTATTACGTCCAAGGTGTTTGCGTGGATTGCGGTGCGCAGGAACATGAAACGGTGAATATCACGCTGCAGTATCCCACGTTGCTGTTGGAGGACGAGATCAAGCTGAATGTCTACTTTACAGTCGATGGGCAGATCGCAGCGGACAAGCTGGGTTTGCTCACCTGGCGGTCTGCGCCTGCTGTGGTCGATATCTCCACTGCGGATGCGGTGATCTCCGGCGCAGTTTTCAATGAGGAGAACGGCTTTTACGGCGTTGTTACCAATGGTATTCCGGCGCAAAATCTGGGCGATGCGGTGTATTTCTGCGTTTATGCGCAGCTGCCCGACGGGAGCTATGCATACAGCAAGCAGGTTTCCTACAGCCCGTCCAACTATGCCTATAACAGACTGAATGGAGATGCAGCGCCTGCGGCAAAGGCGCTGTATGTGGCGATTCTCAATTACGGCGCGGCAGCGCAGCAGTATTTGGATCACAAGGCGGAGAGTCTGGTCAATGCTCGCTTGACGGCTGCTCAAAAGGCGCTGGTGGAGGATTTTCGTGGAGATATGGTCCACAGCGTGACCATGCCGGATGCTGCGAAGCAGGGAAGACTGGTAGCCAATGGCGGCTTCGGTCAGAAAAAGCCCACGATCTCCCTGGACAGCGCATTTGCGGTCAATTACTATTTTACGCCGGAAGCTTCCGTGGTGGGGGATATGGTTTTCTACTACTGGAATGCAGAGGATTTCGGGGCGGCGGATGTGCTGACCCTGCGCAACGCCACCGGCAGTATGGTCATGCAGGAAGCAGACGGTGTTTACAGCACGGCCATCGGCGGTGTGGCGGCAAAGAATATCGACAGCCCCATGTACGCCTGCGGCGTATATACCGCATCAGACGGAACCACCTATAGTACCGGTGTTCTGCCATACAGCATTGGCGTGTACTGCATGGGACAGATCAACAGCAATCCCGATATCCGACCGCTTGCTTCGGCGATCGCAGTTTACGGCTACTACGCCGCCGCTTATTTTTCGGAATAAACAGAAAACCCAGTTCGGTCTTGCCGAACTGGGTTTTTGTTAATCTTTTTTAATGAAGCGGATCCAGGTGCCTTTTTGCCAGCGGATCTGCATGGCCACGGCACGGAAAAATTCGTCCATGCCCAGACCCAGCCAAATGCCAACCAGTCCCCAGTGCAGCTGCATACCCAGCAGCCAGGACAGACCCACGCTGAAAAACCACATGGAAAACAGTCCCACATACAGCGGAAACCGCACATCGCCGGCAGCACGGAGGGAGTTGACCAGCACCAAATTGCGGCTGCGTCCGATCTCCAGCAGAATGTCCGCCAGCAGCACCGCTGTGCCCAGACGGATGATCTCCGGATCGCCTTTACCCAGTAGCCGCAGTAGGGGGTAGCTGACCGCAATGAGCACCGCCAGGATCACCATGGACATAAGGGTAGACAGTCGGGTAGAGAACAGCGCCAGCTTTTTGGCTTCGTCGGTGGTACCTTTGCCCACCTCCCAGCCGATGATGATGGAGGTGCCTTGACCCAGCGCCATACTCAGCAGGTAGACGAAGGTGACGATGGTGTTGATCAGGGCGTAGGTGTCCACCGCCGCGGCGGAAAGGGAGTTGACCATGGCCATGACCACGATTTTGGATAATGTATAAGATATCTGTTCACCGGCGGCAGGGCTGCCGTATGCAACCACCGTCTTGATGCTTTTCAAGGTTTCCTTGAGCTCGATCCGCAGGGACATTCCCTTCAGTACGAAGAAGAACATATAAATGCCGCTGGCGATGCAGGCGAAGCACTTGCTCACCGCTGTGGCAATGGCGGCGCCGGCAACGCCCATCCGGGGGAAGAACCACAGTCCGTAGATCAGCAGGGCGTTCAGTCCAACATTCACCATGTTCATCAGCACGGAGAACAGCATGGAAACGGTGGTTTTGCCGTGACAGCGGATGACGGTGGCAAAGGTCATAGTCAGCATCTGCACCCAAAGGAAGCCGCCGACGATGCGCATATATTCGGTACAGTAGTCCCGGTGCTCCGGATTCACGCCCATGAGATCCAGCAGCAGGTCGGTGCCGAATACGGCGGCAAGGCTAAACAGCACGCCCAACAGGGTGTTGACGATCAGCGCACCCATGATCAGCGGCTGCTTTTCTTTCAGAGATTTTTCAGCGCCAATGTACTGCGCCAGCAGGATGCCGGTACCGGCGGTGATGATGTTGGACACCACCTGGAACAGTCCGAGAATTTGGTTGACGTTACCCACGGCACCCATGGCATGGGTGTCGTAATTGTTCAGCATGAAGGTGTCCACACTGCTGATGATGGAGAAGAGGATCATCTCCAAAAACAGCGGCCAGGTCAGCTTTAATAGCTGCCTGCGCTTGGACAGATTGTTTTCGTTCATAAATCTACCTCATAATGTGTCGTTCAAAGACATTGTATCGTAAAAAAAGGAAAAATCAATAGAAATAATCCGGAAAATATGAATGAACCGTAAATGATTGTTTATGTGATTAGTGCTCTGCACCCCTTGGCCCCCGCTTTTAAGAGGGGGCTGGCAAAAATCTTTGATTTTTGACTGGGGGAGTTCGGAAAAATCCTATTTTTGCTCCCCCCGGCCTCGCTTGCGCTTTGGCCACCCCCCTCATAAATGCGGGGGGCAAGGACGTGTGCGTTACTCCGCTAAACAATCATTTAC
>JAZNRS010000013.1:0-2978 GCA_045590815.1 Faecousia sp. | reverse complement strand
TGCCAAGTGTCAGCGCCGACCTTCTGAGCTGTTTCCAGCAGAGAATTGGTGGCAGCTTCCATCTCCTCAACGGATGTAGTAAATGCCCAATCCTTCAATCTTATTTCCTCCTAATACTTGATTTCGTAAAATAGTCATACTATCTCCATACTAGGATACATAATGTATCAGTATTATTTTACAACATTATATCAGAAAGTCAATTAGTGGAACTGTAACAAAATGCGCCAATTTTTGATATCCCCCCAGAGGGGATTTTGGTGGTTTTTTTCGCCGAAAAAAACATTCTTTTGGGGACGTACGAATGCCCACCCCACATGGATTTCTGAAAGTGCAAATGATTGTTTAGCGGGGTAAATGGGAATCCCATTGTAGGGCGGGGGCATGCCCCCGCCCTACAATGACCCTGCTTTCTGCTACGCAAAAAATCCGACCTGTGAGGTCGGATTTTTGTTATTTACGAAGGGTGCGTTCCTGGATGATGAGCAGATCGGACATAATGGTGTTGGAAATGAGCATTCCCTCCGGTGTCAGCCGCCAGGAACCGGAATTATTCTGCACCGCATGACCTGCCTGCCTGCACAGACGCATATGCTCCTCGATGGGGTCGAAGGGCAGCAGATAACGGTTTTCGTACTCCTCCCGGCTGATGCCGGCGGTGGTACGCAGACGGGTCATCAGATACTCGCCCGCCCGTTCTCTGGGGGGGATCTCCTGCACGTCGTCCAGCACCTGTCCGCCCTGCAAAATTCCGTCGATATAGCCCCGGATATCCCGGACGGTGGAAAACCGCTTGCCGGCAAAGTCCGAGCTGGCGGCAGGACCGAAGCCCAAAAATTCGCCGCCCTGCCAGTATTTCAGATTGTGCCGGGACACCATGCCCTTCCGGGCAAAATTGGAGATCTCGTACTGCCGGTAGCCCTTGTAGCGCAGGATCTCAATGGCGGAAAGGTACATATCCGCCTGCATCTCGTCGTCTGCCAGGACGAATTCGTGCTGATGGTGATGCAGGGGGGTGCCTTCTTCCACCTTCAGCCCGTAGCAGCTCATGTGATCGGGCTTTAAGTCCAGCACATTGGACAGGGTATTTTCCCAGTCCACCAAGGTCTGCCCGGGCAGACCGTAGATCAGATCCAGGGAAAGATTCCGGTAGCCTGCCTTGCGGATCATGGCAACGGCGTTTTGCGCCTGCTCGTAGGTATGGGGACGACCGATGGCTTCCAGCACCGCATCGTTGTCGCACTGGATGCCCAGGCTCACCCGGTTGAAGCCCTCGCTGCGCAGACGGCGCAGCAGCCGGGGACTGACGGAATCCGGGTTTGCCTCGAAGGTGATCTCCGCCTCGGGACTCACATCGAAGCTCTGACGGATGGTGGCAAGGATGGTGGCTAAGGCATCGGCACCCAGATAGCTGGGCGTGCCGCCGCCGAAATACACCGTGTCCACCCGGTAGCCGGGTGCCAGCGGTCCGGACTCCTTGATATGGGCGCAGATGGCCTTGAGATATTCATCCATCAGCCGGCTGTTTGCCTCGGGGATGGAGTAAAAGTCGCAGTAAATGCACTTGCTGCGGCAGAAAGGAACGTGAACGTAGATGCCAAGAGGGGTCTTGGCTCTCCGGGGGAAAATGGGCATGGATAACCTCCTAAAGCCTTGGATGTAGGATCAAATGAGGGGATACTAAGCACCGCAGGTGCAAAGCCTCCCCTTTGAGGGGAGGTGCCCAGTGCGCACACTGGGAGGAGGGGTGTATGCGGTTTAACACCCCTCAGTCAGCTTCGCTGACAGCTCCCCTCAAGGGGAGCCTTTGCTCAGCTTAACATTTTAGACAGAGGCTCTTGTGGAATCCAGGGGCACTTCGATGGCACGCCAGGTGTGGCTCTCGCCGGAGATCAGCTCGCCCTGGAGGGTGGTGGTCCTGCTGGTCAGCAGGTTGCCGGCATCGTCATAGGTCAGCAACGTGGACTGGGTCACCTTGCCCGCTTCGTCCAGAAAGGTGCGGCGCTCGGCGTTGTCCTGGTAGGTGTAGAGGGTGGAGCTTCTCAGCGCCCCCTCGGGGGCATAGGTGTCGGTGCGCTCCAGGCGACCGTCCTCATCGGTCTGACAGAGGGAATAGCTGCTCAGCTGACCGGCGATGTACAGATCCTGGCGGATCATGCATCCCTGGTCATCGTAGGTGTATTCGGTGCGGTGCTCGTAATCCCGGGTGGGGGAGTTGGCGGTAACACTGATGCGCAGACCTCCTGCCCACACCTGCTCGGTGGTGGACAGCAGCTCGCCGGCATTGAATACCTTGGTGCAGGTGATGTGACCTTGCTCGTCGTAGACATATTCCGTGGCGGATTGGTCATTTTCCCAGCGGACGGGATTGCCGATGCCGTCGCAGGTCACCTGGTAACGGTGGGTCTCCGTGTCGCCGTCGTAGACCACCACGTCGGTGAGCAGGTCGGCATCGTTGTAGATGTACTGCGTCTTGCTGGTCTTGCCGCCGGTGTGGTGGGTCACAGATTCGTGAACGTATATGGTTTTCGTCTGCTTTTGGGTGGTGGTGGGCTGGGCCGTTTCCGTCGGCGTTTCGACAGGTTTGTTACAGCCTGCCAACAGCAAAACCGTTACCGCCAGCAGGGGAAATAGTTTTTTCATGGTATAGTTCTCCTTGATAGTAAGGCCGTCATTGTCATACCGTAAACGGAAGTCATGTCATTCTGAGCGGAGGGCGAAGCCCGAAGTCGAAGAATCTTCGTACTATATTTTCCCAATGCCTTGCGAAAATACGTAGATCCTTCGACTCGCTATGCTCGCTCAGGATGACAAGACTGAGCGTTCTCTCAAAGCAATGACAACGGGCAGAATCAATCCTCATCCAGCTTCAGCACGGCCATGAACGCCTCGCTGGGCACGGACACGGTACCGAAGGTACGCATCCGCTTCTTGCCTTCCTTCTGCTTTTCCAGCAGCTTCTTCTTACGGGTGATATC
>JAZNRS010000012.1:0-52507 GCA_045590815.1 Faecousia sp. | reverse complement strand
TAAGCCGCAGAGCGCCGCTTGCGGCGCAAAGGCTCCCTTGTGCAAAGGGAGCTGTCGAAAATCGGCTCTTCGGAACCGATTTTTGACTGAGGGATTGTTTGTTGTTACCCTATGATTTTCCGTTTTTGAATTGATGCCGTGGTACAATCCCTCCGACCTCGCTTACGCTCGGCCACCCCCCTTTGCACAAGGGATGCGTTCGCCTTCCGCGACGGCGAGGGCATGCCCTCGCCCTACGAAGATAAACAATCATTTATCCTACTAAATTTCTTCCGCATCCAGCACGGTATACCCTGCGTCCTTCAAGGCTTGGGCGAGCAGACCGGAGCCGTCGATGAGGGTGCCGGAAAAGCTGCCGTCGTACACCTGCCGCACACCGCAGGTGGGGCTTCTGGATTTCAGAACAGCACATTGGATCTGTTCATCCTTCACCCGCGCCAGTATTTTGCCAATGGCATCCCGGACGGCAGCGTCTACACTGGTGCCGTCCTTGCGGCGCACCTCCCCGTCCACGATCTCGATGGGCGGTCTGGGAATGCCCAAGCCCGCCAGTTCCTCCGGGCACACGGGAATGACCTCTTTCCCTGCCACAAACTCCGCCACCCTGGGGTCAAAATTATTGCCGCCGTTGTATTTACAGTTGCGCCCAAGAAGGCAGGCACTGACGATAATTTTCATATTGATATTCCTTCCGAATCTATGGTATAATCCCCAAAAAGGAGGGATCATGATGACAAAAACCTACCACAAGCTGATCCGTGACCGGATCCCGGAGATCATCGAAGCCACCGGTCAGCGCTGCGTGACCCGGGTGCTGTCCCAGGAGGACTATCTCCGGATGCTGGACGAAAAGCTGAACGAAGAACTGGCAGAATACCAGGAAAGCATGGCGATCGAGGAGCTTGCTGACCTGCTGGAGGTCATTGAGGCGACTGCAAAGGCTCGTGGCTGCTCCTGGGAAGAGCTGCTGGCTGTCAAGGAGCAAAAGCGCCAAAAACGCGGCGGTTTTGAGGAAAAGCTCCTGCTTCTAGAAGTAACGGATGACCCGTGAGGGTCATCCGTTTTTTATCAAGCAAGACCACCGGCGGCGATATAATCCGCCAGCAGATCACGGGCGTAAACGCCCTCGGTATACTCCGCCACCACCGTCAGCTTGTTGGGTCCGTAGTACGCCGAATAGCTGTCCGTCACGATGTAATAGGTGGCATCGAAATCGATATCCTCATACCCCTCACCGCAGATAAAGTAATTATCATTGCTGGTGTTAATGAACTTATTATACAGATCTCTGCCCTTGACGGAGCACAGGGTCAGCCGGTTATCGAAGGGGAAAATATTCTGCAGATCGCTGTAGATCACCTCGCCCGCCGGCAAATATCCGGGGCTTCGCACCGACACAAATCCGCCGCCCAGCACGATGTCGTACTGATCGCCCCAGGCTTCCACACCTGCCTGGTAGTACACATCCGCAACCAGCTGGCGCATGAAATTGCCGCTGCGCTTGGCGCTGTTGTAGCCCACCACCTTGGTGGCCTGGGAAACCTGCTCATCGTACTTATCCAGCAGCTCCTCAACAACGGGATCCCCTTCCAGCTTGCTGTACTTCTGGGTGCTGACCAGCTCAGCCACCCGGACGTCGGACTTGCCGGTGACGGTGTTGATGGCGATCTCCACATGGGAGATGCCGCCCTTGTTATCGCCCCGATTCTGCAGATGGTACACCCCGTACTCATCCTGCAGGCGGTAGCCCTGGTGGGTATGTCCCTCGAACACCAGATCCACATAGCCGTTGGACAGATTGGTGTCGTAATAAGAGCCAATCTGGTTACCGGTGACGGGCTTAATGCCGGATTCGGTGCTTTCATAGCCGTCGTGGATGACGTAGACGATGAAATCCACGCCCTCATCCTGCAGGCGCTGGGATTCGTCCATCACCAGTTGGGACAGATCTCTGCCGGTCTTGAAGTATACATCCTGGCACTTGTCCACCGCGATGGAGGAATAGCAATCGCCGATGGCGCCGATGATGCCGATCTGCAGACCGTCACCCTCCACCACCACAGAGGCCTCGCAGTATTCCACACGGTTGTCCGTTTCCCGGTCGTAGACGTTGATGGCCAGAATGGGGAACTCCGCAATTTCATAATTCTCCCGGATGGCATCGGTGCCCCAGTCGAACTCGTGGTTGCCCAGGGTCATGGCCGTGAAGTCCAGGGCGTTCATCCAGTCGGTCACAATCTTGCCGCTGGTGAGGTTGGACTCGGAGGCGCCCTGCCACATATCGCCGGCGGAAAGGATAATGGAATGCTCGTCATTATCACGGGCGTTTTTCAGATAGGTGGTCAGCTCGTCCACGCCGGGGTGGTTCTCGCCGTCTGCCAGCTTGCCGTGGAGGTCATTGATCGTGTAAAAATCAAAGTACACAAATACGGACTTATGGCAAGTGTCGCATACGCCGTTGGTATCATCGTCGATATGCTGCGCACATCCGCCGGATTGCTGGTCCTGGGGCAGCTCCAGACTGCAGGCACCAAGCAGCAAAGAAAGCAGCAGCACAAAGGGCAAAAGGATCTTTTTCATCGTATATCACCTTATTTCGTGTTTTTCCTTATCGTACACCATTTTTCGCCGTGTTGCAACCATGGATATATGGATATTGGATCTGTAAATGATTATTTATATTAGTAACCCCATCGTAGGGCAAGGGCATGCCCTTGCCGTCTGCGGCTGTAAGCCGCAGCGCGCCGCTTGCGGCGCAAAGGCTCCCTTGTGCAAAGGGAGCTGTCGAAAATCGGCTCTTCGGAACCGATTTTTGACTGAGGGATTGTTTGCTGTTGCCCTATAATTTTCCGTTTTTGAATTGATGCCGTGTTACAATCCCTCCGACCTCGCTTACGCTCGGCCACCTCCCTTTGCACAAGGGAGGCGTTCGCCTTCTGCGACGGCGGGGGCAAGCCCCCGCCCTACGATTGCGGTGCTCATATAAACAATCATTTATATTTTCAAAATCTCTTTCAGCTGTGTCACGGCCTGATCGTAGGTATCGAAGCTGACCACATAATCGCAAATATTCTCATTACGCAGCTCCGCTTCGATGGCGATGAGCCGGTCCACCTTATCCTCAACCGAGGAATTCTTCCGCAGGATCGAGCCCATCAGCGCCTTCTTTTCCCGCTTGATATAGATGGTGATCACATTCTTGAAGTGGGTCTTCAGCGCCATGGCACCGCCGATGTCCATGGTGGTCATCACCCGTTTACCCCGGTTCAGGATCCGCTCCACATCGGACTTCCGGGAGCCGTAGCCATGACCGGCGTACATGGTGGACTGGAACATCTCGCCGCTGTCCCACATTTCCCGGAAGGTATCCAGGGAAACGTAATTATACCAGGCATTTTCCTCCACGGCGGTGGGGTCGTTGGTGGTGTAGCTGACCAACTTTTCATACTGATCGGTTTGTGCCAGGAGCCGTGTGGCGATCTTGGACTTGCCGCTTCCGGAAGGTCCCACCAGCACCACGATACTGGGATCCGCCGGGGCGAAATTCGCCGAGGTGACGCTGTAGCTGTCGGCGATGACCTCCACCAGCTTCAAAAATTCATTATAATTGTTCACCGCCAGCATACCGGTGGCGGACTCATTCCAGGGACGGCGCATCAAAATGGGATACTTCGCCGCGGAATTCATGATATTGTGCATGGCATCGTCGAAAAGGATATCCATATGGATCTTATCCTTCCGGGAGCCCATATAGATGTGATCCGCCGGGATCTCCGGAAATTCCTCCATAAGCCGCTGGGCACGGATGCCCATAAATTCCGGAGGGACTGCGGTGCAGATATACACTTCAGTCATCTGGGAGAGCTTGCGGACAAATTCCCTGGCACCGGGATACACCGGCTGCGTCCGGTAAAACTCCGGATCCCGGAAATATTCATAAATGGAGTCCATCCGGGTGCCCTGGGGTCCCCAGGTGCTTTTTTCATAGATGCTCATAGGCGGCTGGAAGCCATATTTTTCATTGGCCAGCTTAATGGCATAAGACGTACATTCCATCAAAAGATCGTCCACATCCAATGCGGTGGACAGTCGATATTTTCTACTCATGCTGTTTCCTCATTTCCAATAAATTTCTTCCGAAGATGGGGAATATCCCGAAAATCGAACCATTTATCCCACAAAAGCCCAAACATTCGAATCAAAAAACCGTTCACCAGGGCGCATACCAGAGTGCCCACGCCGATGCCTTGGAGTCTGCCGAAAAAGGCGAAGCTCAGCGCCACAGCCAGCACCAGACTGGCGCAGTCATACACAGTTTTCACCCGTGACACCGGTTTATTCCACGTCTCAGCAACCTCTTTCACCAGCAGCTCATATACCTCCGGCGGCAGATAAGACCGCAGCAGCAGACTGATGCCCAAGGTACAGACCACATCGCCCAGAATGTACATCCCCAGCCGGAATCCCCAATGCTCCAACGGGATGAGCCCCAAAACCGCCATGGAGCCATCCAGCATAAAGCCATAGACCACGGCGGTGAGGATGGACAAAAAATAGTGCAGACGAACTTTTCGCAAAAGCAGCAGCATCAGTGCCAAAACCACCGCCTGCAGGGCATATTCCGCAACGCCAAAGGAGAACACAGACCAATATTGGGACAGCTTCAAATGCACCACATACGCCGGCGCGACCACCGCCGACATGCCAAAGCCTCCAAAAGCCGTCATGGCAGTGCCGAAAGCCAACAGCAGCAGCCCCAGAACAAAAGCCGCTTCCGTATAAAACACGTTCCTTTTCATAACGATTCCCCCAGAGTCAAAACGACAGCTCGCCGTGTTTGATACAGAAACACGGAAAGCTGTCATTGGGTATATTATACAACAAGTCCACAAAAATGCAAGAACTTTTTGCACAAATAGCAAATTTTTGCTTGCTTTTTTCTGTATGTTATGATAATATCATAAAGGAGAATTGCATTTTGGTATAAGCGCATAATATGGTTGCGCGTTTCTACAAACCACCTTAAATGGTTGTCTACCGGTAATACCTGTAGGCAGCCTTTCTATTTTGGAGTGATAACAATGAACTATGATGTGATCATTATCGGCGCAGGCCCCGGCGGCATTTTTTCCGCCTACGAGCTGACCAAGGAAGCCCCGGCGCTGAAGGTCGCGGTGTTCGAGGGCGGCAATCCTCTGCACAAGCGCCACTGCCCCATCGACGGCAAAAAGATCAAGTCCTGCATCAACTGCAAAAGCTGCTCCATCATGAGCGGTTTTGGCGGCGCAGGCGCTTTTTCCGACGGAAAATACAATATTACCAACGATTTCGGCGGCACGCTGTATGAGTACATCGGTCGCCAGCGGGCGCTGGAGCTGATGCACTATGTAGATGAAATCAACATGGAATTCGGTGGCAAGGGCACCCGGCTCTACTCCACCGCCGGCACCAAATTCAAGAAGATCTGCATGCAAAATGACCTGCACCTGCTGGACGCCTCCGTGCGCCATTTGGGCACGGATATCAACTATGTGGTGCTGGAAAATCTCTATAGCCATCTGCAGGATAAGGTAGACTTCTTCTTCAACTCCCCGGTGGATACGGTGGAAGTGATCGACGGTGGCTACCGGATCACCTGCGGCGAGAAGGTCTACACCGGCAAGCAGTGCATCGTGTCCGTGGGCAGAAGCGGCAGTAAGTGGATGGAGCGAATCTGCAAGGAGCTGCGCATCCCCACCCAGTCCAACCGGGTGGATATCGGCGTCCGGGTGGAGCTTCCGGCGGAGGTATTCTCCCACCTCACCGACGAGCTGTACGAAAGCAAGATCGTCTACCGCACCCCAAAATACGGCGACAAGGTGCGCACCTTCTGCATGAATCCCAAGGGCTCCGTGGTCAGCGAGAACACCAACGGCATCATCACCGTCAACGGTCACAGCTACGAAGACCCTGCCAAGCAGACCCAAAACACCAACTTCGCCCTGCTGGTGGCGAAGCATTTCTCCGAGCCCTTCAAGGATTCCACCGGCTATGCCGAATCCATCGCCCGTCTGAGCAATATGCTGGGCGGCGGTGTCATCGTGCAGCGGTTCGGCGATCTGATCCGCGGTCAGCGCAGTACCCCCAAGCGCATTGAAGAATCCTTCACCACCCCCACCCTCACCGCTACCCCCGGCGATCTGAGCCTGGTGCTGCCCAAGCGGCTGCTGGACGGCATCATCGAAATGATCTACGCCCTGGACAAGATCGCCCCCGGTACCGCCAACGACGATACCCTCCTCTACGGCGTGGAGGTCAAGTTCTATAATATGGAAGTCGCTGTTGACGAGACCCTCCAGACCTGTCACCCGGGCCTGTACATCATCGGTGACGGCAGCGGCATCACCCACTCTCTGTCCCATGCCTCCGCCAGCGGCGTGCATGTGGCACGGAGTATTTGCCAGAAAGGATGAGAAATTATGAAATATGCCTGCGAAATTTGCGGCACCGTCTATGACGAAGCCCTGGGCGATCCCAAGCATAGAGTTCCCGCCGGGACTGCCTACACGGATCTGCCTCCCTACTACGGCTGCCCCTCCTGCGGCGCCGATATCGAAAGCTTTATCCCCCAAAAGGAGGAGTAAACCATGACCATGGGATTGCGGGAAGTCACCTATTTGGCGGTGCTTCTGCGGATCGTCACCGCCTTTCTGCTGGGCGGCGCTCTGGGCATGGAGCGTGGTCTGAAGCAGCGACCGGCAGGTCTGCGTACATATATGCTGGTGTGCGTAGGCTCTTGCATGATTATGTTAACCAATCAGTACATTTTCCAGGTATTCGGTGCCGGTGATCCGGTGCGCATGGGTGCCCAGGTGGTCAGCGGCATCGGCTTTTTGGGTGCCGGCACCATCATCGTCACCAAACACAGCCAGATCAAGGGTCTGACCACCGCGGCAGGTCTGTGGTCGGCGGCGGCAGTGGGACTTGCCACGGGCATCGGCTTTTACGAGGCGGCGATCCTGGGCTCGGTGGTCATTTTCCTGACACTGACCCTTTTGAGCCGTCTGGACAGCAGAATGCACCGGAAATCCAGGTATTTCGACATCTATGTGGAGCTGCCCCGGCAGATCAATTTGGGCACATTTATCCACGATCTGCGGGTGAAGGGTGTTCTTGTGTATGACCTGCAGATGGAGTCCGCCATGGTATCGGACAATGAAAAACGCAGCTTTATCATGTCCCTTTCCAGCAAGATCAAGATGGATCGTGGCGAACTGGCGGCAATCGTCAACGAAGTCGCTCCGGACGTACATTTGGATATCTTCTGATAGAAGCAGGCGCCTTGCGCCTGCTTTTTGCTCCATACCTGGAACAATTATGCAATCTGCACAAGAAAGAAAATCCCTCTTGCCTTAGTGTAGCAATTGTGCTATATTATTGTAGAAATCAGGTATATGCTCATGATATGGATGGGCGTTTCTACAAACCGCCGATAATGGTTGTCTACCGGCTTTCCCCATCCTGGGGAAAGTCCGTATTTTTCTCAAACCAAACAGAAAGAGAGCACACAATGAACAGAAGTTTTCGGCTTTCCACCGCCTTGGATGTGGACGATCTGCTGATGGAATGCGTCCCCTACGCCATCCGTCTTGCCAACGAGAAATACAAATTCGATCCCCCGCTGACCATTCACGAGGTGGATCGCTGGGGCAAGCTGGGCACCCGTGCGGATGTGATCTTTGAATTTATGGACGATCCGGAATTTTTCCGGAATCAGCCCCCCATCAAGGGTGCCCGGGAATTTGTGCAGAAGCTGTCACAAATGACCGAGGTCTTCATTTCCACCGCCGTGTGGCCTCAGTACGCCAGCATCCGGTATCAGCGGATCATGGAGGAATTCCCCGAGATCCCCCAGGATCACATTCTGATGGGCTCCCGGAAGGATAAGATCGATGTGGATATCCTCTTTGACGACGGTATGCACAACGTTTTCCGCTCCAACGCCGCCTACCCCATTCTGATGCGCCGCCCCTGGAACCGGGAGGCTACCGGCATTCTGGCAGTAAACAACTACGACGAGTTCCTCAAGCTGGTGGAGGTCATCGCCGACAGCTACAGCGTCCGGGCAGACCGGCTGAAGCTGAATGAGCCCGGTGTTGTGGTGCTGGTTGGTCCCTCCGGAAGCGGCAAAAATGCCGTGGCACGGGAGCTGCTCAGCCAATGTCCCACCTTCCGCAAGCTGGTCAGCTACACCACCGATGCCACCGCACCTGCCCAGCAGGACGGCTGGTACCACTATGTACCCACAGAAGAATTCCTGCGCATGAGCGACAGCGGTGAGATGTTCGAGTCCACCACCTACGCACACAACGCCTACGGCTCTAAGAAGGCGGATGTGGAGCGCATCTTGTCTGAGGGCAACCACGTCCTGACGGTTATGGACATCTGCGGCGCCATGGCGCTGAAGACCCATTTCCCCCATGTGATCACCATTTATATCAAGCGTGACAAGCGGGATCTGCTGACGGATATTTTGGAAAAGAATACGCCTACGGCGGACAAGGTCAACCGTCTGTTGGCTATCGAGGCGGAAACCCGCAACGCCCAGATCTGTGACTACACCGTCAAATTCACCGACAGCGCAAGCACCGCCGCACAGATCCGAAAGCATCTGAATATATGATTTTCCGCCAGCTCCATGGGATTTCCCATGGAGCCGGCTGTGTTTTTCCCGGAGGTTTTTCCCATGCAACTTTGCGATCTTCACGTCCATTCCAACTATTCCGACGGCAGCTTCACTCCGGAGGAGATCGTCCGCGAAGCGCAGACGGTCGGTCTTTCCGCCGTGGCGCTGACCGACCATAACACCGTCGCCGGTTTGGACACCTTTCTCCGTGCCGCTGAGGGCACCTCTTTGGAGGCGGTCCCGGGCATTGAGTTCTCCACAGACTACCTGGATATCGAGCTGCACGTTCTCGGTTTGTTTGTCAGAGAAGAACACTACGCCCCCATCACCCGCATCACAGAGGAAATGCAGCAGCGGAAAATGCAGAGTAATCTGGACCTGATCGCCGCGCTGAATCAATCAGGCTATGCGGTGGATTATCAGACCATCAAGTCCTGCATGCCCACCGGCGAGCCCAACCGGGCGCTGATCGCCGCGGAGCTGACCCGCCTGGGCTACACCCCGGACATTCAATCCGCTTTCAAAACCTTACTGGGCACCAAGTGCGGCTACTATCATCCGCCCAAGCGCATCGATGTGTTCGAGCTGATCCGATTCCTGCGCGCAATTGGTGTGGTGCCGGTGCTGGCGCATCCGTTTTTGAATCTGAAGGAGCCGGAGGCGCTGCGGACATTTCTTGCCCCGGCGAAGGAGTGCGGTCTGATCGGCATGGAGGTGCTGTACTCCAAATTCACCCCGGAGCAGACGAAATCCGCCATGGAAATCGCCGACGAATTCGAGCTTTTGCACAGCGGCGGCAGCGATTTTCACGGAGAAAACAAGCCGGATATCCGCCTGGGAGTAGGTCGCGGCGACCTGCAGATCCCCCTCGGCTACCTGGATGCTCTTCGCAGCTGCCTTTGAGGAGAATTTTTGTGATTTTTTTGCAAAAAATATGAAATTTGGGATAGAAATTTTTGCAGAAATGTAGTATACTATTAGAATAAAACAAAGCACGCTTTTTTGCACCAAGGAGCCCAACGTTATGATCACAGATTTACAGAAAGCAAGCCTTTGGAAGCGAGTATCCGCCGCCCTTTGCGACTTTGTCGCACTGACGATTTTGGTGGTAGGGCTGGCGCTTCTGCTTTCCATGGCCTTTGGCTACAATGACCATGTGGCAGATCTCACCGACGCTTACAACCGTTACGAAGCCCAGTACGGTGTGGAATTCCAGATCTCTTCCGGCGAATACGATGCCCTGAGTCCGGAAAAGCAGCAAGCCTACGATGATGCCTACCAGGCGCTGGTGGCTGACCAGGAGGTGCTTCGCACC
This sequence comes from Faecousia sp., assembly GCA_045590815.1. Lineage (GTDB taxonomy): Bacteria > Bacillota > Clostridia > Oscillospirales > Oscillospiraceae > Faecousia. The sequence continues at coordinate 42,527 of JAZNRS010000012.1, read as the reverse complement.
TACAACATCATTTTGAATCTGACGCTGCTGATCATCACCTTTTCCATTTTGATCGGCGTACTGGTCACGGAATTTGTGATCCCCCTGTGCTTCGGCAACGGGCAGACCCTGGGCAAAAAGGTCTTCGGCATCGGTCTGATGCGCACCGACAGCATCCGCATCCGTCCCCTGCAGCTTTTCATCCGCACCCTGCTGGGTAAATTCACCCTGGAGATCATGATCCCCGTGTATGTGCTCATCATGATCTTCTTCAACAACATCGGTATCGTCAGTGTTTTGATCCTGCTGGTGCTGCTGATCGCTCAGATCATCTGCATCGCCGTGACCAAGACCTACTCCGTCCTTCATGACGTTCTTTCCGGCACCGTGGCCGTGGACATCGCCAGCCAGATGATCTTCGAGACCCACGACGAGCTGGTGGAATATACAAAGAAAATCCATGCAGAGCGGGCTGCCCGCTCTGACTATTAACAGACAGGAAGGGAAGCAATATGAAAGTCGTACTGCAAAATCTCACCAAAATTTTCCCCAGCCGGGACAAAAAAGCCGGCAAAGAGGTCGTTGCCGTCAACGATTTCAATTTTGAAATCCCCGACGGCAAGCTCATCGGTCTGCTGGGTCCCTCCGGTTGCGGAAAAAGTACCACCCTGTACATGATCAGCGGTCTGCAGAAGCCTACCAGCGGTAAGATCTTCTTCGGCGATGATGATGTGACAGAGCTGTCCACGGAAAACCGTGGCATCGGTCTGGTGTTCCAGAACTATGCGCTGTACCCCCACATGACGGTAAAGCAGAACATCATGTTCCCCCTGCAGAACCTGAAGGGCAAGGATAAGCTCCCCAAGCAGGCGATGCTGGAGCGGGCTTACGAGGCTGCACGGCTGGTGCAGATCGATGAGCTGATGGAGCGCAAGCCCAGTGAGCTGTCCGGCGGTCAGCAGCAGCGTGTGGCAATTGCCCGTGCGCTGGTGAAGATGCCCCGGGTGCTTCTGCTGGACGAGCCTCTTTCCAACTTGGATGCCCGTCTGCGTCTGCAGACCCGTGAGGAGATCCGCCGCATCCAGAAGGAGACCGGTATCACCACCGTCTTCGTCACCCACGACCAGGAAGAGGCTATGTCCATCTCCGATATGATCGTGGTCATGAAGCTGGGCGTGGTGCAGCAGATTGGTCAGCCCCAGGAGGTTTACGACGATCCTGCCAACCTGTTTGTTGCCAAGTTCCTGGGTACTCCCCCCATCAACGTGCTGGCAGGCAGAGTTTCCGGCGGCAAGCTGATCATCGGCGAGGAAGCCGTGCTGCGTGTTCCCGGCGTTGCCGACCAGGAGGTTTATGTGGGCATCCGTCCCGAGGGCTTCGAGCCTGCGGCAAACGGCGCGCTGACCTGCACGCTGAGCAATATTGAGGTCATGGGTCGTGACGTGAGCGTGGTTTCTAACCACGAGGCTTCTCTGAACCCCGTTGTCCGCTCCATTATCAACGCCGACAACAAGATCGACACCGCCTCCGCCACCATCCGCTACAACCTCAGGGCACATAAGGTCTTCATCTTCAACAAGGAAACCGAAGAGCGTATCTACGTTGATATGAAATGAGGTGACCCGATATGGTAGAAAATAAGCATCAATGGAAAGCATGGCTGTACCTGTCACCGGCGATCGTGCTGCTGCTGGTGTTCACGGTCTGGCCCATCATCAATACGCTGATCATGGCGTTCTCCAACGGCTACAGCACCATGGGTCAGATCGGCGGCTTCAACTATGAGCCGGGTATTGAAAACTTCGTCAAGGTGGTCAGCTACCCCCGGTTCCAGCAGTGTCTGAAAAACACCATTTTGCTGTGTGTGACCACGGTGCCCATCTCCACCGTGCTGGCGCTGCTCATCGCTGTGGCGCTGAACTCCATCAAGCCCCTGCAGAAGACTCTGCAGACCATCTTCTTCCTGCCCTACGTTACCAACTCCATCGCCATCGGCATGGTCTTCGCCGCTATGTTCAACATCGTCGGTCTGAAGCAGGGTAACGGCATGGCCGACACCTGGGGCATCATCAACAACGTGATCATGTTCTTCGGCGGACAACCGGTGAACTGGATGAACGCCGGCTCGGAATACTGGGCGAATGTGGCGGTCATGGTGATCTATATCGTATGGAACGCTCTGCCCTTCAAGATCTTGATCCTGCTGGGCGGCCTGCAGAGCATCAACAAGCAGTGCTACGACGCCGCCAAGGTGGACGGCACCCCCAAGTGGCGTGTGCTCACCCGGGTCACCGTACCTCTGCTGAGCCCCATGCTGGCTTACGTCATCATCACCGGCTTTATCGGCGGCTTCAAGGAATACTCCAGCATCGTCGGTATCTTCGGCGACAAGATGGGCCCCGCCCACGACGCCGGCAGACTGAACACCATGGTCGGTTTCGTTTACGACTCCCTGGCCGATGGCGCTCAGGGTCGTGCCAGCGCCGCCGCGCTGATCCTGTTCGTTATCATTCTTGTGGTCACCTTGATCAACAACAAGGTCATCAAGAAGCACGTCCATTATTAAGAGGTATCGCCTATGTCTAACAACAATAATAATTTGAATGTGATGCAGGCGAAGGACATCAAGAAGGTATCCGCCGGTCAGACTGTCCTGCAGATCCTCGCAAAGGTCGGCACCTACGCGTTTTTGTGCATCATGGCGCTGATCGTGCTGTTTCCCTTCTACTGGATGATCATCTCCTCGCTGAAGTCCCTGGCTGAATACCGCCAGGCGATCCCCACCTTCTGGCCCAATCAGGTCCACTTCGAGAACTACGCCGAGGCATTTACCACCGCAAACCTGGGTCGTCTGTTCCTGAATACCCTGTACGTCGGTCTGGTCTCCACCCTGCTGAGCCTGGTGATCACGGTCCTGTCCGCCTTCGCCTTCGCACGGCTGGAGTTCAAGGGCAAGGAAGCCCTGTTCAGCGCACTGCTCGCCACCATGATGATCCCCGGCGAGCTGTTCACCATCACCAACTACATCACCGTCAATGAGCTGGGCTGGATGCACTCGTTCACCGCATTGATCGTGCCGTTCCTGGTGAGTGTGTTCTATATCTACCTGCTGAAGCAAAACTTCATGCAGATCCCCAACGAGCTTTACCTGGCCGCCAAGGTGGACGGCACCTCGGATCTGAAATACCTGTGGAAGGTCATGATCCCCCTGGCGATGCCCACCTTGATCTCCATCACCATCCTTAAGATGATGGGCGCATGGAACTCCTATATCTGGCCCAAGCTGGTCGCCAACGACGAGGCGCACAGACTGATCACCAACGGTCTGCGCAACGCCTTCACCGATACCACCGGTCAGGCCAACTACCCCGTTCAGATGGCTGCCGTTGCCATCGTTTCCGCACCGCTGTTCATGGTCTTCCTCTTCCTGAGAAAGTATATCATGTCCGGTGTCAGCCGCAGCGGCATTAAGGGTTAATAAACATTTTGGATGTTTGTTATAAACGCAAAAAACGAAAGGAAGGACACTGCACAATGAAAAAAAGAATTACTGCTATGCTGTTGCTGGCTGTCATGCTGCTGGGCATCTTCTCTATGACCGGCTGTGGCAAGTCCACCAACAAGAGCGCTGCCTTCGAGGTTCCCGAAGCCGGCTTCAACCCCGATGAAGAGGTGACCATCACCTTCACCCACACCATGGGTGCCAAGCTCCAGGAGGTGCTGAACACCTACATCGCAGAGTTCAACAAGATCTACCCCAACATCAAGATCACCCACCAGTCCGCAGGCGGCTGGGGTGACATCAACGGTCAGATCAACACCGAGATCGCCGGCGGCACCCAGCCCAACATCGCTTACTGCTACCCCGACCACGTTGCCATGTATAACATCGCCAAGTCCGTTGTTATCCTGGACAATCTGATCGCCAGCGAGCAGGTCATCTCCGGCACCAACGAGACCCTGGGTCTGACTGCCGAACAGAAGGACGACTTCATCAAGAGCTACTACGATGAGGGTCTGGCTTACGGTGACGGCATGATGTACACCATGCCTCTGAACAAGTCCACCGAGGTCCTGTACTACGACAAGACCTTCTTCGCAGAGAACAACCTGGAAGTTCCCTCCACCTGGGAAGAGCTGTGGGACACCTGTGAGAAGATCCTGGCTATCGATCCCGACTGCTACCCCCTGGGCTACGACGCTGAGGACAACTGGTTCATCACTCTGTGCGAGCAGATGCAGACCGGCTACACCTCCGCTGAGGACGGCGGCAAGTACCTGTTCAATAACGATGCCAACAAGGCATTCGTCAAGGAGCTGCGTGAGTACTACCAGAAGGGCTACTTCACCACCCAGGAGCTGTACGGCAGCTACACCTCCAACCTGTTCGTAGAGACCACCGATACCCGCTGCTATATGTGCGTGGGCTCCTCCGGCGGCGCTTCCTACCAGATGTCCAACAACGACACCGCTGACGGCTCCTTCGCTTTCGAGGTCGGCGTTGCCCCCATCCCCCAGTACGACAACAACAACCGCAAGACCATCTCCCAGGGTCCCAGCCTGTGCATCCTGAAGGGCAAGGACACCACCGACCAGCAGGTCCTGGCTTCCTGGCTGTTCGTCAAGTTCCTGTGCACCAACGTTGACTTCCAGGCCGAGTTCTCCATGACCTCCGGCTACATGCCCGTTCTGAAGTCCGTCACCAGCAACGAAGCCTACGCCGCATGGCTGGCTAAGGGTAACGGCTATGAGTACCTGGTCGCCAAGTGCGTGCAGGTCGGTATCGACGGCCGTGACGACTACTTCGTATCCCCCGCCTTCAACGGCTCCTCCACCGCCCGTACCCAGGCAGGTAACCTCCTGCTGAAGTGCCTCAGCGGCGAGGCCACCGATGAGGCTTCCCTCAACGATCTGATCGATAAGGCATTTGCGGATGCACTTGCTGAGTGCGAATACTAATGGCTTATGAAGAACATTATTAAGCTTACTTCTCTTCTGCTTCTGGTCTGCCTGGTAGTCGGCTGCTTCGCCGGCTGCCAGAAGGACGACACCCCCGATACCACCCAGGCTCCCGAGCTGGTGGTCGTGGACTACGTCGCCCAGACCAAGCTGAATATGAATTCTGAAACACTGAAGCAGGAAGTCACCGTCCATGCCTACATCGACGGCGACACCACCCACTTCGATGTCCCCAGCAGCATCGCCGATAACGGCGTTCTGAAGGCCCGTTATCTGTGCGTCAATACCCCTGAGTCCACCGGCAAGATCGAAGAGTGGGGCAAGAAAGCCTCCGCCTTCACCAAGGAAAAGCTCATGGGTGCCAGCTCCATCATCATCGAATCCAACGATGGCAACTGGAACGCTGACTCCACCGGCGGCCGCTACCTGGTTTGGGTGTGGTACCAGCCCGAGGGCGAGGAAGATTACCGCTGTCTGAACCTGGAGCTGATCCAGAACGGTCTGTCCATCTCCTGCGGCACGGTGGCTGAGCGCTACGGCGATGTGGCCTCCAGCGCCTTCCAGCAGGCTAAGGCACAGAAGCTGCACGTCTTCTCCGGCGAAGAGGATCCGGATTTCTTCTACGGCGATGCCTACGAGCTGGATCTGAAGCACCTGCGCACCAACATTTCTCTGTACCAAAACTGCAAGGTCGCCTTTGAGGGCGTCGTCACCCGCAACAACAACAACTCCGTTTACGTGGAAAGCTACGACGCGGAAACCGATATGTACTACGGCGTTTCCGTGTACTACGGCTTCCAGACCGGCGAGCTGCTGAACAATCTGAAGATCGGCAACCATGTCCGTGTGGTTGGCTCCGTGCAGTATTACGAAGCCGGCGGCACCTGGCAGATCTCCGACGTTAGCTACCGTGAGTTCAAGCCCAACGATCCCAGCAATACCAAGAAGCTGGACGAGGACTTCCACGAAGCCGGCAACCAGCTGCTGGATCCCGACCTGTTTGTCGGCGGCAAGGTTCCCGTAGAGGTCATGACCGACATCTCCGGGGAAGAAACCGAGCTGATCAGCATGGATTACGCAAATCTGATCCTGAGCACCTCTGTCAGCATGAAGAATCTGTACGTCAAGGACGTTTACACCACCCACAACGGCGGTGACAACGACGGCGCCATGACCCTCACCTGCGATGTGAACGGTCTGGAAGTGGACGTGCGCACCATCGTCCTGAAGGACGAGAACGGCGAGCTGCTCACCGAGGACGACCTGCTGTACAAGACCATCGATGTCACCGGCATCGTGGACTACTTCAGCGGCAACTACCAAATCAAGGTCTTCACCACCGAGGACTTGATGATTCACGACCCCGCATAAGAATAAGAAAGGGAATCTGATATGAAAAAGATAATTTCTATCGCTCTCCTGCTGGCGCTGTGTCTTGCCCTGTTCGCAGGCTGCAAGAAGGATGACGCCACCACCACCAGCGACCTTCCCAATGCCAAGGCCTACCTGGTCAACATGTACCAGACCGGCAGCAAGGGCGAGGTCATGGTCCTCACCGCTGACAAGGATCTGCTGTCCGCCGTCACCATCGACGGTGTGGAGTACAGCGTTGAGTGGGCCATCACCGTGACCCAGGGCGCTTCCGACTCCGCCAAGATCGGCGAGTCCAGCAAGCCCAACCACGTCCTCCTGGACATCAACGAGTCCCCCGCTGAGGACATCCTCTTCACCGCCACCGCAACCGTGAAGGATGCCGATGGTGCCTCCGAATCCGTTTCCTTCAGCTACAAGGTCGCCGCCTCCGCCACCGCAGGTATGTCCTACGAGGAAATCGTGGAGATGGCCTACCAGCTGGAAGAAGGCGAGATGATGGAGGGTAACGCCACTCTGGAGGGCGTTATCACCATGGTCAAGACCCCCTACGATCCCAGCTACAAGAACATCACCGTCATCATCCAGGTCGGTGAGCTGACCGACAAGAAGATCGAGTGCTACCGTCTGAAGGGCGACGGCGCTGAAAATCTGGCTATCGGCGACACCATCACCGTCACCGGTATTCTGAAGAACTACAACGGCACCATCGAGTTTGATGCCGGCTGTACCCTGGACAAGGTCGTTCCCGGCGAGCGTGTGGAAGCCCCCACCGATCCCAAGGAGATCGTGGCGCAGGCTTACGCCCTGGCTGAAGGCGACACTCTGAAGTACGAGGCCACTCTGACCGGTGTCATCACTGAGATCAAAACCCCCTATGATGAGGGCTACAAGAACATCTCCGTCATCATCACTGTGGAAGGCTGCGAAGATCAGCCCATCCTGTGCTACCGTCTGAAGGGCGAGGCCGCTGCCAACCTGGCTGTGGGCGATACCATTTCTGTTCGCGGCTACCTCACCAACTACAACGGCACCATCGAGTTCACCTCCGGCTGCCAGCTGACCGACGGTCAGGGCTCCGGCGGCGACGATGTCCCCGTTGAAAAGCCCGATACCGAGGAAGAGATCGTTGCCCAGGCCTTTGCTCTGGCCGAGGGCAAGTCCCTGCCTTACGTTGCTACCCTCACCGGTAAGGTCACCAAGATCGACACCGCTTACAACGCAGAGTACAAGAATGTCTGCCCCGTTATCTCCGTGGCTGGCAAGGAGATCCTCTGCTACCGCCTGAAGGGCGCCGAGGCTGACAAGGTCGCCGTGGGCGATACCCTGACTGTCAGCGGTACCATCAAGAACCACTATGGCACCATCGAATTTGACGTGGGTTGCACCCTGGACAAGCGCGTTTCCGGCGGCGGCACTCCCATCAAGGTCGAGACCGATCCTGCCAAGATCGTCTCCGCAGCTTTCAAGCTGAAGGAAGGCGAGCAGCTGGCTTACGACGCAACCTTGACCGGTAAGGTCACCAAGATCCATACCGCTTATGATGCTCAGTACAAGAACGTCAGTGTTGTCATTAAGGTCGAAGGCAAGGAGATCCTGTGCTACCGCCTGAAGGGCGACGGCGCTGACAAGGTCGCCGTTGGCGATACCCTCACCGTCACCGGTCGTATCAAGAACCACTACGGCACCGTGGAATTCGATGCCGGCTGCAAGCTGGATAAGCGTGTTTCCGGCGGCGGCACTGCCATCAAGGCAGAGACCGATCCCGCTAAGATCGTTGCCGCAGCCTTTGCCCTGGCTAAGGGCACCGAGCTGCCCTACGACGCAACCCTCACCGGTAAGGTCACCAAGGTGGAGACCGCCTATGATGCACAGTACAAGAACATCACCGTTGTCATCAAGGTTGAAGGCAAGGAGCTCAAGTGCTACCGCATGAAGGGCGACGGCGCTGACAAAGTCGCCGTGGGCGACACCATCACCGTCACCGGTCGTATCAAGAACTACAACGGCACCATCGAGTTCGATGCCGGCTGCAAGCTGGATAAGCGTGTTTCCGGCGGCGGCACCGCTGTTAAGGTAGAGACCGATCCTGCCAAGATCGTTGCCGCAGCTTTCGCTCTGGCTAAGAACACCGAGCTGCCCTACGACGCAACCCTCACCGGCAAGGTCACCGAGATCAAGACCCCCTACGATTCCGAATTCAAGAACGTCAGTGTTATCATCACCGTGGAAGGCAAGTCCATCGTCTGCTTCCGTATGAAGGGCGATGACGCAGCTAAGGTCGCTGTGGATGACACCATCACCGTCAAGGGTCGCCTGAAGAATTACGAGGGCACCGTGGAATTCGATGCCGGCTGCGAGCTGACCAAGCGTGTTTCCGGCGGCGTTACCACCCCCACCGATCCCAAGCAGATCGTCAATGAAGCCTTTGCGCTGAAGAACGGCGAATCTCTGAAGTACACCGCTACCCTCACCGGTAAGGTTGTCGAGCTGGATGCTCCCTACGATGAGCAGTACAAGAACATGAGCCTGGTTATCTCCGTGGAAGGCAAGGAAATTCTGTGCTACCGCATGAAGGGCGACGGTCTGAGCAACAACATCTGCGTCGGCGATACCATCACCGTCACCGGTAAGATCAAGAACTACAACGGCACCATCGAATTTGATGCCGGCTGCATCGCCAGCAATATCAAGTCCGGCGGCGCCAAGAAGCCCAGCGATCCCAAGGCGATCGTGGATGCAGCTTTTGCTCTGGACAAGGGCGCTTCCCTGCCCTACTTCGTGACCCTCTCCGGTAAGATCACCGAGATCGTCACCCCCTACAGTAGCGATTACAAGAACATCACCGTCACCATCGAGGTGGAAGGCACCGGCGGCAAGAAGATCATCGAGTGCTACCGTCTGAAGGGCACCGGCGCTGATAAGCTGAAGGTCGGCGATACCATCACCGTCACCGGCGTGCTGACCCGTTACTACAAGGCTGCCACCGACGAAAAGCCCGAGGTCGATAAGGTCGAGTTCAATTCCGGCTGCACCTTTACCAAGTAATCATTTCCTACGGGAAATAATATAAGGAGGATACATAATGAACGCAAAGAAACTCATTAGCATTCTGCTGTGTGTCTGCATGATGACCGGTCTGCTGGTCGTCGCCGCTCACGCAGCAAACCCCACCATCACCTTTGACAACACCAGTAAGCGTACCGTCTTTAAGAACGAGCAGCAGGTCTGGGTAGAGAACGGCATCACCGTTACCAACGACAAGGCCGGCTCCTCTGCCAACATGGGTGACTATTCCAACCCCGTCCGCTTCTACAAGGGCACTAGCGTGACCATCGCTTACACCCAGAACATTGAGAAGATCATCTTCAACGTCGATGACTACAAGGATACTTACGTCACCGACCTGCAGACCTCCATCACCGGCGCTACCGTGTCCGTGGATGGTCTGATTGTTACCGTCATCCCCAACGCCGCTGCCAACTCCTTCACTATTGCCGCACTGGCCGGTCAGGTTCGTGTTGACAGCATCGAAATCGTTCCCGGCGAGGGTAATAACCCCGGCGGCGACATTGGCGGCGGCACCGAGCCCGATCCCACTCCTGTTGCTCCCTCCGATCCTAAGGAGATTGTTGACGCAGCTTTCGCTCTGGAGCCCGGCGCTTCTCTGCCCTACGAGGCTACTCTGACCGGCGAGATCATCTCCGTTGACAAAGCTTACGACTCCACCTGGAACAACGTCACCGTCACCATCAATGTGGAAGGCACCTCCGGCACCAAGGCTCTGAAGTGCTACCGCCTGAAGGGCACCGGCGCTGATGTGATCGGCGTTGGCGACACCATCACCGTCAAGGGCACCATCAAGAACTACGAGCACTCCTCCGGCGACACCGAGGTCGAGTTCGACGCCGGCTGCCAGCTGGTCTCCTACACCAAGGCTGAGGGCAGCGAGCCCATCCCCGAGGTGGATCCCGAGATCAAGGCTATCCTGGATGCCGCTTACGCTCTGGCTGACGGCGAGTCCATGGCTGAGGAAGTTTCCCTCACCGGTAAGGTCACCAAGATCAACACCCCCTACGATCCCACCTACGAGAACATCACCGTTACCATCGAGATCCCCGGCGCCGCATCTCAGCCCATCCTGTGCTACCGCATGATCGGCGAGGAAGTTGATCTGGTCGCTCTGGACGACACCATCACCGTCACCGGTCTGATCAAGAACTACGGCGGCACCATCGAGTTCGATGCCGGCTGCTCCCTGGATGACCGCATCTCCGGCGGCAACGAGGCTCCCGTGATTCCCACCGATCCCAAGGAGATCGTGGACGCTGCCTTCGGTCTGGACAAGGGCGCTTCCCTGCCCTACATGGCTACCCTGACCGGTACTGTTACCGAGATCGTCACTCTGTACGATGAGACCTATAAGAACATCACCGTCATCATCGAGGTCGAGGGTTCCGACGGCAAGAAGTCCATCGAGTGCTACCGCATGAAGGGCGAGGGCGCTGCTGACCTGAAGGTTGGCGACATCATCTCCGTCACCGGTCAGCTGACCCGTTTCTACCGTGATGCCACCGAAGAAAAGCCCGTTCTGGACAAGATCGAGTTTAACAGCGGCTGTACCTTCGTTCCCTACGTTGCTGAAGAAGGCGGCGACGACACCACTGGCGACGACACCACCGGCGACGATACCACTGGCGGCGACGACACCACTGGCGGCAATGAGCCTCCCAAGACTTCCGATATCACCATGATCGCTGTCATGATCGTGGCTGTCCTGAGCGCTACCTCCGTGGCTGTTCTGGTCGTCAGCAAGAAGAAGCTGATCTAATTCCCTAACAAAAAATAGCAGCGGCTCGCCGCTGCTATTTTTTTCTTACGCTAAATTTGTTTAGCGAAACACACGCCATCGTAGGGCGGGGTCATGACCCCGCCGCAACGTAACGGGATTGAGCAGAGAATATGTTGCGAAAACCTACATTTCATAACGATTTAGCAAAGCAATTGTCCGACATGGTCGGCGGGGTCATGACCCCGCCCTACGAGGATAAACTCATTTATCGAAACAAACAAGGGCACGGCAGAAGCCGTGCCCTTATGGGTTATTCTATCAAATTTCCACGCCGGCGATGAACACACGCTTGTTGCCGTAATCAGCATCGCAGACCACAAAGTCAGCCTGCTTGCCGGTGGCGATGGAGCCCACCACCTTGTCAGCGCCGATGGCGCAGGCGGGGTTGTAGGAAGCGGCACGAATGGCATCCTCTTCCTTCACACCGAAGGAAATCGCCTTGACCATGCAGCCCCACAGATTGGTAGCGGAGCAGGCGATGGTGCCGTCTGCCAGCTTGGCAACGCCGCCACGGAGCCATGCGTCCTGGCCGCCCAGCTCGAACTTGCTGCCCTCTTCCAGGCCCTCGCAACGACCGGAGTCGGAGATCAGCACCATCCGGTCGCCGCCGAACATGGAAAATGCCAGCCGGACAGCCGCAGGATGAATGTGGTAGCCGTCGGAAATGATCTCCGCACGGACACCGGGGGTCTCCACAGCGGCGGGGATTACGCCGGGATTCCGGTGGTTGATACCGGGCATGGCGTTGTACAGGTGAGTCAGGTGGGTTGCGCCGGCATCGAAAGCGGCACGGGCGTTGTCATAATCGGAATCGGTGTGGGCAACGGAAACAGTGCACAGCTTGCTGGCCTGGGCCACAAACTCAGCAGCACCGGGCAGCTCGGGAGCCACGTCCACGATGCGAACCAAACCGCCGCAGTCCTCAAACAGCTTCTTGAAGCCCTCGAAATCCGGCTCCTTCAGATAGTCAGCATTCTGCGCGCCACGCTTCTTGAAGGAGAAGTAGGGACCTTCCATCTGGATACCCCGGAGGGCGCTGTGACCGGCAAGTGCTTCCTCCACCAGCTGCTTGGCGGTGGCAAAGGCCTTTGCCAGCACGTCGTAAGGTAGGGTCATGGATGCGGGAGCGAAGGAGGTGATGCCCTCCTCGGCGTAGTGGCGGGCCATGCGCTTCAGACCCTCATAGTCGCCGTCAGAGAAGTCGGCACCGGAGTTGCCGTGGCTGTGTACATCGATCAGACCGGGGATGACGGTGGCGCCGTTCAGATCAATGGCGTCCGCAGGAACATTTTCCGGCAGAATCTCGCCGAAAACGCCGTCTTTTACCTCAAAAGCGCCATTGTGGAACTGAAAATCGCTGCCGAAAATTCTGGCATTTTTATAGAACATAGTTAATCTCCTTTTTAACGAAGGGGCTGCAAGGTTTCCTGTCATTCCGCGCCAGTGCGCACACTGGCGTGGGAATCTCCTGGATTGAGGGGATTGCCACACCAGTGACATCGGTCACTGGTTCGCAATGACAGGAAAGTCTTACAGCCCCTATAAATTAGTGAATATCGGGCAGGCTGGCTGCAGCCACAGACTGACCCACACGGCGGGTCTTCTCGTCGGGCAGCATGACCTGGACCTTCTCATACAGAGCGGGGAACTCGTCCTTCAGCACCATCTGGCAGTTGGCCAGGATGGTCTCGCCGCCCTTGCCGGACATAACACGCCCCAGCACCATCAGATGGTGAATGTCGTAGAACTTGGAGTACAGCACCACGGTGTAAGCCAGGTAGACGCCGATGGTCTCAAACACGGCCTGGGCACGGGGATCGTCCTGCTCCATCAGCTCCTGGACAGCCTTCAGCTTCTCAGCAGGCGTCAGATCGGGATCCAGCTCGATACCGGCCTTGGGAGCCAGCTTGATGACCGCATCCTGGGAGAAGTACTTGCAGCCAACACCGATGTCGGTGGACCACTCGTCAGCCATGGCCTCCTCGCTGAGGTCAACGGGAGCAAATGCCAGCTCGCTGATCCAGCCCAGGACGTTCTTGTCCTTGTCCACATAGCCAACAGCCTCGCTGGTGCCCATGGCGATGCCCATGATGGAGCCGCAGCCCATGCCCATGGCACCTGCCAGAGCAGTCACGTCGCCGTCGTTGGCAACCACCACGGGAACGTCGCCGATCTCAGCGCCGGCACGGTCGTAAATGGTCTTGACCTCATCCCAACGGGAGCGGGGAACCTTGATGAACAAGCTGGAGATCATGGGCGCATTGCCAATGAACACGCCGGCAGAGGAAATACCGATGCCGTCCACCCGGGGCATCTTGGAAGCGGCAGTGCGGAAGGAATCCAGGATGCCTTCGTACTGATACTGAGGATCGGACTGGGTCTTGGGATGCCAAACGACCTCCTCGGAGTAGACGCACTCGCCGTCGATGACAGCGGAGACCTTACGGTCAGAACCGCCGGCGTCGAAGCCGATGCGGCAGCCGTCCATATGACCGCCGATGGGACGGGGGGACTCGTTTGCCTCGGGGCAGGCGCTCAGGGGCAGGTCCAGGATCTCCAGCTCACGCTCATAGAGCTTCTGGAAGAAATCATAGTCAAAGAACCGGACACCCTCAGCGGTGTAAGCCTGCTGAATCTGCTTGGCAATGTCAGAGCAGCCGCAGATGCTGACCTTAAAGCCGCCGATGGACCACAGCAGGAACTTCACATACCGCTCCACATAGCGGTAGTCGGCCTCAGCCATATCGGGAGTGCCGTGAATATGGGTATGACGGACGGAAACATGGCCCTTGTCGCGCTCCACCGCGATGGCGATGGGCTGCTTGGCGCCCTTCAGGTAAGCGTCAGTCCACACACCAAAGGGGATGAACTCAGGATCCAGGGCAGGAACGTGCTTCAGGTTGTAGTTTACGCCTAAATACTGCATATATGCTTCTCCTTGCAATTATTTACGCACCTGGGCGGAAACCTCCGCCACGATGCGATTCATGTCGTCGAACTTGGCCTGCATATCGGCGGCCAGCTTCATCTGTGCCCGGGCACGGACCAGGTTGTGCTCGGGATAAGCGGTCTTGAAATACTTGTCGCCATCCAGGTAGTCCTTCATGAAGCGGGTAGCCAGCTCCAGGGTGATGACAAATGCGCCCATGGGCAGCATTTCCACTTCCTTATCAGTCAGAGAGGTGGCAGCCTCCAGGAAGCCCTTGGTGTACACCTCAAACAGGTGCAGATCCATGGACATCTTGGACAGATCCTGCTCGTCCTCGGCGGCGGTAGCAGCGCCGAACCGGATGGAATCGCCGAAATCGTACAGACTCAGACCGGGCATAACGGTATCCAGGTCCAGCACGCACAGAGAGGTGCGAGTCTTCTTGTCCAGCAGGACGTTGTTCAGCTTGGTATCGTTGTGGGTGACACGCAAGGGCAGCTCACCGCTCTCACGCATCCGCTGCAGGGTGCAGCCCAGCTCCTCACGCTCCATGAGGAAATCCACATCTTCCTTCACACCGGCAAGACGGCCGCGGGCATCGGCAGCGATGGATTCCTTCAGCTGACGGTAACGGTCGATGGTATTGTGGAATTCGGGGATGGTCTCAAACAGAGTATGTGCCGGGAAGTCGGACAGCATATGCTGGAAACGACCGAAAGCCAGCGCGCTCTGGTAGAAGTCCTCTTCGCTCTCGGGAGCATCCAGGCAGAAGCCGCCGATGAAGTCGTACATACGCCAGTACTCATCCTCATCGTCCAGAAAATAGAAGGGACCATCGTTGGTGGGGATGAAATGCAGAGCCATCCGGGGGTCCTCCACACGGTCACGGAGGAAGTCGGTGACGGCGCTGGCATTGATCATCAGCCGCACGGGGTCCTTAAACACATACTTATTGATCCGCTGCAGAACATATTCGCAACCGGTATCGGTGAGCACCTTAAAGGTGCTGTTGATATGACCGCTGCCAAACTCGGAGCAGCTGACGGGACGGCCATCAATTTTGAAGGAATTCGCGATTTTTTCGATTTGCAATTTCTTCACCTCAAGCAATATTGTAGTCGTCCGGCGGACCGAACGAGTTGCATACATAACCTATACTATATTATCATAAAGGTGCGAAAAAATCAACATTTTTTATTCTTATTTCGAGTTTTTTGCAATAAAAACCACATTTCTTCCAATTCAAGGAAACAATCGTTGTGAAACGACTTTTACACACAAAAAAGCCTTCCCCTCGAGGGGAAGGTGGCACGGCGTTAGCCGTGACGGATGAGGTGGTCTGCGAAGCAGAATTTTCTTTGTTCCCCTCATCCGCCCCAGTGTTCGCACTGGGGCACCTTTCCCCCCAGGGGGAAGGTTTATTATCCTTTGATGATCACGGGTGCATCGTGGATGCCCAGCCAACCGTCGAAGACTTCCACGTTCTCGCCGGTGAGCAGATCCTCGTATACGCCATCGGGCAGACCCACATCCACCAGCGCAGCATTCCCCTGCACGGTGAACACGCCCACCAGCTTGCTGCCGTCCTTTTCATGGACAGCCAGCAGAATATCCCCCGGCAGCGCCTGGACATAATACACACCATCCGCCATCAGCGGCTCCCGTTTGATTTGCGCCAAGCGCTTCAGAAGCTCCGTATCATCCATGCCGGTATCCCAACGCACCGTGTCCTTGCCGAACAGATCCGGGCGATGGGACTGACCTGCCTCCTGCCCGCCAAAGAGCAACGGCATACCCTTTTGGAAATACATAAACGCCGTCCAATTCCGGCGTGCCTTGGCATCAGGAATGATCTCCGCCGCCCGATCCTGGTCGTGATTTTCCAGGTAGCGCAGCTTCACATAGTTGTCCGGGTACAGCGCTTCCTGCCCGTTCACCGCATCGGCATATGCGCTCAGGGGCGCTTCCCCACGCAGGTATGCACGGAAAATGCCGAAAATATCGTAATCGTAGGCAAGGTCAAAGGCCTCAAAAATCTCCGAATCCGTGTGGGCGACCAAACCCTGGCTGCGAAGATATTGGATGAAACCCGGCTCGATGGACTCGCTGAGCCAGAAGCACCCGGGACGCACTTTCTCCACTTCCGCTCTGGCTGTTTTCCAGAATTCAATCGGAATCATGGGCGCTACGTCACAACGGAAGCCATCCACAATTTCTGCCCACATTTTCAGGGTTTCGATCTGGTAATCCCACAAATCCCGCTGATTGTAATCCAAATCCACAATATCCGACCAATCGCCCACATGGTTGCCGAAGCTGCCGTCGGGCTTGTGGTAAAACCACTCCGGATGATTCGCCACCAACCAGGAATCCGGGGAAGTGTGGTTATACACCACATCGATGATGCACTTCATCCCAAGGCTGTGGATATCCTCCACCAGCGCCTTGAAATCCTCCAGCGTGCCGTACTCCGGATTCACCGCCCGGTAGTCGGAAATGGCATAGGGACTACCCAGCGTGCCCTTGCGAGCCTTGGTACCGATGGGGTGAATGGGCATCAGCCAAATAATGTCCGTTCCCAGCTCCCGAATCCGCTTCAAATCTCCTCTCAGCGCCTGAAATGTGCCTTCTGGGGTATGATTGCGTACATAAACACTGTACATCACTTGATTTCGGTACTTTTTCGGTGTATTGACAGCCATAAAACGCGCCTCCTATTTTTTCTACATTGTAACACAGATTTCCTCCGGACACAACAAATAATGGCTTGCTTTTAGGTAAAAAATGGGGTATACTTAAAGTGATTTTTTTCAAGCGAGGCGCATACCATGGCAAACATTGCATTTGACAACGAACAATATCTGCGCAGTCAGTCCGAGCGGATTCGGGAACGGATCGCCCAGTTTGGCGGCAAGCTGTATCTGGAATTCGGCGGCAAGCTGTACGACGATTACCATGCCTCCCGGGTGCTCCCCGGCTTCCAGCCGGACAGCAAGCTGCGGATGCTTCTGCAGATGAAGGAGCAGGTGGAGATGGTTATCGCCATCAATGCCGCGGATATTGAGAAAAATAAGGTTCGTGGAGATCTGGGCATCACCTATGACCGGGACGTACTGCGGCTGATCGACATTTTCCGCAGTCTGGGTCTGTATGTCAGCAGTGTGGTGCTGACCCGTTACAACGAGCAGGCCGCCGCCAAGGCATTCCAGCTCCGACTGGAGGGCATCGGCATCAAGGTTTATCACCATTACGCCATTCCCGGCTACCCCTCCGACACCGCCCACATCGTCAGTGACGCCGGCTTCGGTGCCAACGAGTACATCGAAACCAGCCGTGAGCTGGTGGTGGTCACCGCACCGGGTCCCGGCAGCGGCAAGCTGGCCACCTGCCTGAGCCAGCTTTACCATGAGCACAAGCGGGGCGTTCAGGCGGGCTACGCCAAGTTTGAGACCTTCCCCATCTGGAATCTGCCCTTGAATCATCCGGTGAATCTGGCCTATGAGGCCGCCACCGCCGACCTCAACGATGTAAACATGATCGACCCCTTCCATCTGGAAACCTACGGGGTGACCACTGTCAATTACAATCGTGACGTGGAGGCTTTCCCGGTTCTGGTTGCGATTTTTGAGAAGATTTTGGGCGAATGTCCCTACAAATCCCCCACGGACATGGGTGTCAACATGGTTGGCAACTGCATCATTGACGATAATGCCGCCCGCAAGGCCTCCTGTCAGGAGATCGTGCGCCGGTACTATGACGGTCTGTGCGATGTAAAGCGTGGCAAGGCCAGCGATGAGGTGGTTCGCAAGCTGGAGCTTCTGATGAAGAAGGCCGCCATCGACCCCACCGAGCGCACTGTGGTTTCCGTGGCCCTGGCAAAGGCAGAGGAAACCGGACTGCCTGCGGCGGCGATGGAGCTGCCCGACGGCACTGTGGTCACCGGCAGAACCTCCAATCTGCTGGGTGCTTCCGCTTCCCTGCTGCTCAATGCCCTGAAGGCTCTGGGTGGTATTCAGGATGAGCTGCACCTGATCTCCCCGGTGGTCATCGATCCCATTCAGCATCTGAAGGTGGATCATTTGGGCAACCGAAATCCCCGGCTTCACACCGACGAGGTGCTGATCGCTCTGTCCATCAGCGCCGCCACCAACCCCACGGCGGAACACGCCATGGAGCAGCTTTCCAAGCTCCGGGGCTGCGAGGTTCACTCCTCGGTGATCCTCTCGGCTGTGGATGAAAAAACCTTCAAGCGCCTGGGCGTCAACCTCACCTGCGAGCCCCGTTTCCGGGGATAGAATAAGCCTCCCCTTGAGGGGAGGTGCCCAGTGCGCACACTGGGCGGAGGGGTGTTAACCGACAAAGATTTTCACCCCTCAGTCCCAAATCAAAGATTTGGGACAGCTCCCCTCAAGGGGAGCCAATACACACTGTAGCAAATATCCCACTGGTTTTGACAACCAGTGGGATTTTCTTTACTTCACAATAACGGTACCGTCCTCTTTGACTTCGATCTGGTCGCCGGTTTTTACAGCGTTCAGGAATTCGTCCCCAAGGCAGTCCACCACGGGCATCTGCACGCCCTCCAGCCAGACGGACGCCAAAATAGAACCAGCCGCCGCCAGAGAGTCAATGGGCTTACTAAACAGCATACACGCCGGCTGACGCTCCATGGCGCAGGCGCAGTACAGCACCAGACCGCCGGTGGTAGAGCCGATGGTCTGGGGCAGGCACAGCGCCTTGCCCAGCATCTGCTGACCGTAGAGGTCAGGGTTGTTCTGGTCGCCGCAGGTGGCCTTCTTGTCGCCAAACTGCAACGCCTTCTGGAAGGATGCCAGGGTATTCAGACCGCCATGAGACACCAGCGCCGGTGCAGTGACCGCACCGGGGGCAACAACACGACCCTTGAATTCTTTCATATCAGTTGCCTCCTTTCGTGATCTTGGCGAGGATCTGATCCTCGGTGTAGTACCGGGCACTGGTGTAGGTGCGCAGCTTATTGGAGCAGGTGATCACGGGCATCTTGCCTGCCAGGGGATTGTTCATATACATCAAGGGACAAATATAGCTGAGGATCACGCCGGTGGCCTCCAGACGGGCGGCATACTCGGTCTTCTCGAACTCCTTCTTCACGGCGGGCGCGGTGGTAAACACAGTGGGGATCAGCACCTTCTTGTTGCCGGAAGCCTTCAGACCTTCCTCCACACGGACAGTCCAGTCCTTCAGTTGCTGCAAACTCATGTGGGGGCAGCCGATGAAGCACAGCTTGGGCTTGGCATCGGGATTCTTCCAGATCACCGGATATTCATCCTGCACACGCTGCAGCTCCGCATCGTCGATGACGTAGACCTGCGCATCCTCCTTCACCAGAGCCTTGCCCAGTTCCTTGGCTTCGGGAGTCAGATTGTCAATGTGGTACAGCCCCACCGCACCATTGGAAGCGGTCGCCGCACCAAAATCCTTCAGGTAAGCGCAGTTTTCATCATTCAGCTCCGTACCCAGCCACTTCTCCATTCCGGTGATGTAGGGTACATCCTCCATGACCTTCATACCAATGGCAGAACCCAGAAGCTGAGCCTCGGGCTTCTTCTTGCAATCCACCTTGATGATCCAGCTTGCCTTACGGCCCTCATCGGTGAGCAGACCGAAGTGGGGCACAAAGCCGGCAATGGAACCCATAATGTCCATAATGCCGGAGTTCCGGTTGCACCGGGCGCCCAGCACGGAGTTGGCGTACACCACGGCAGAGGACTCCGCCCAGCTAAGCACGTCGCCCTTCTTGGGCTTGTTGCCCACCTGATCCAGGTAGCAGGCGCAGGTGAAGGCATCCTCATTCATCAGACCCAGCTCCTGCAGCTGCTTTTCGTAGCTGTCCTGCTTGGAATACATGAACATATTGAACACAACGTTCTGCAAAAAGTTCGCAGGCACATTCTTATCCAGCGGACGGGGGTCAACGGAGAATTTCTGTCCGGACAGCCCACCGGCATCAATGAGCTGCTGCATCAAGTCAAACACAGGGGTCATCATCTTCAAGCCGAAGGAGGTGACCAGGTGGTTATACTCGGAAGTGACAGGCACCATTTTGTCCGCGCCGAAGGCATCGCCGTACATGACCAGGGTCTTCATGACCTTGGCCATGGTTTCGCCCTTGGAGCCGTCCAGAATCGCCTGCTGTTCGGGGGTAAGAAGCATTGTTATCATCCTTTCTTGGTGAGATAAATGATTAGCACCGCACCTAAAAAGAAGCATGTCATTGCGAGCCAGTGCGCTGCGACTCGCTAAGAGCCGATGCTGGCGCATCGGTTGCTCGCTTGCACAGCCCTGCGGGGCTAGACACTGGCGTGGCAATCTCCTAAGGTTTCCGCATCGCCGTAGGGGATCGCCACACCAGTGATTCAGATAAGGTATGATTGCCACTGGCAATCATTGAGATTGAAATTCGCTGCGCGACGCACCGCGGTCACTGGTTCGCGATGACAGCATATCTTAGTGCGCTAAACAATCATTTAAATTTTCATACAAACATCCCATGCGCCCCAGATGACGGTGCGCAGGTTGCCCACCTTGTTGGCATCGCCCACCACATGGACACGCTTGGTGGTCAGGGGGTTGGGCCGGTAGCCGGTGGACAAAATCACGGAATCCGCAGGAATCTCAAAGGTATTGCCATTCTTGCCCGCTGCCACCACAACGCCATCCTTGATCTCCTTGACACCGGTTTCCAGATGGACAGGAACCTTGTTGGCCTCGAAGAAATCTCTCAGGAAGCTGGTGTTTGCAAGGCAGATACCGGGAGTGGTGATCAGGTCATCCTGCATCTCCACGATGGTGGGCTTCTTGCCCTGGAGGTACAGCTCGTAAGCGATCTCGCAGCCCGTCAGGCCGCCGCCGATGATGGTCACATTCTCGCCCACCTTCTCCTTGCCCAGCAGGAAGTCGATAGCCTGAATGGTCTTTTCCACGCCGGGCACAGGGATCCGGTTAGGCGTAGAGCCGGTGGCAACAATGATTTCGTCCGCAGTCAGGGAAGCAACATCCTTGATCTCGGTATTCAGCTTCACCTCGATGGGATACTTGGTCAGCTCACGCTTGTACCAGGCGATGAGGTCACGATCCTTCTCCTTGAAAGAAGGTGCCGCCGCTGCGATGAACACACCGCCCAGCTCGCCGGACTTTTCGTACAGGGTCACCTTATGACCACGCTTGGCGCAGACCAGCGCAGACTCCATACCGCCGATACCGCCGCCGATGACGGCGATGTTCTTCACCTTCTTGGCAGGGGCGATGTAGTGCTTCTTGGACTGCATCGTTTCGGCATTGATGGCGCAACGGGCAAGACCCATGGTGTCCTTCAAATCCTGGGTATTGTAGTGACCCTTGGAAGAAGAGAAATTGAAGCAGCCGCTGTGACAGCAGATGCAGGGCTTGATGTCCTCCAGCCGCTCCTCCATCAGCTTGGTGATCCAGGCAGGATCCGCCAGGAACTGACGGGCAACGCCCATGCCGTCGATCTTGCCGGCGGCAATGGCCTCGGCGGGCACCTCCGGCTCCATACGACCGGCACAAACCACGGGGATGTCCACAAAATTCTTAATGTGGGCAACATCGTCCAGATTGCAGTTTTGGGGCATATACATGGGCGGATGCGCCCAGTACCAGGAATCGTAAGTACCGTTGTCGGCGTTGAGCATATCGTAGCCCGCATCCTGCAGATACTTGGCGGCACGCTCGGACTCTGCCATATCACGACCCATTTCCGGAGCAGTATCGCCGGGAACGATACCCTTCTGGAAGCCCTTCAGCTTGGACTCCACGGAGTAGCGCAGGGACACAGGGAAATCCTCGCCGCAGCTTTCCTTGATGGCCTTGACCACCTCAGCGGCGAAGCGGTAGCGGTTTTCAAAGCTGCCGCCGTACTCGTCGGTGCGCTTGTTGAAAAATTCGATAGAGAACTGATCCAGCAGGTAGCCCTCGTGAACAGCGTGTACCTCCACACCGTCAACGCCGGCATCCTTGCACAGCTTGGCGGTCTTGGCAAAGGCCTCAATGATCTCGTGGATTTGCTCCACCGTCATCTCGGGACAGATAATGTCCGGTGCCCAACGGGCAGGCTGGGCAGAAGGCGAAGCCAGCTCATGATTGGTGTCCAGAATGGGCTTGATAAGGGTACGGGTGACCTTATTTTTGTGCAGAGGGCCAACCAGCTCGGTGATCGCCCAGCTCCGACCCATACCGGCGGTAAGCTGGATGAACAGCTTGGCACCGGTCTTATGAATCTCCTCCATGAATTCCTTCAGGTCTTCAAACATCTTGGGATTTTGCCACAGCCACTTCCCCCAAAAGGTGTCCCGGAGGGGAGCGATGCCGGGAATGATCAGACCCACATTGTTGTTGGCCCGCTCGATAAACAGCTTTGCCGCTTCCTTGTCGAATTTGCAGCCGGTCAGCTCGAACCAACCGAATAGAGATGTGCCGCCCATGGGGCACATGACAATGCGGTTTTTGATCTCCACATTGCCCACTTTCCAGGGGGTAAACAGGGCTTCATATTTCTGATCCATGTTTCACAGCTCCTTTATTTTTGTTGATTTGTCAACTATTTTTAGTATACCTTATCCCGGAAAAAATGTCAATGTCCGCTTTCATGCAATAAATGATTGTTTAGCATAAAGCTTCTCCCCAGGGAGAAGCTGTCAAAAATCTTTGATTTTTGACTGATGAGGGGTCTAATGCTTGTTTTTCCTGTATGTTATACCCCTCATCCGCCTCCTTCGGAGGCACCTTCCCCCCAGGGGGAAGGTCTTGTAAACAATCATTTACCGCAGCAGAAAGTAAGGGAGGGGCAACCCCCTCCCTTACGAATTATTCATGCTCAGGAAATAGTTTTTGGATCGCCACATGGGCGGCATCCTGCTCGGCACGCTTCTTGCTCCGACCGGTTCCCTGCCCCACAGGCTTTCCGTTGAGGGACACCTCCACCCGAAACACCTTGTCGTGATCCGGTCCAGACTCCCCGATGAGGGTATAGTTCAGCACCTGGTTTTTCTTCTGCTGAACCAGCTCCTGCAGGGTGGTCTTATAGTCCACATTTTTCAGCTTTTGCACCGGCACATGGCACAAAACAAACTGAGTAATGAACGCCTTTGCGGCATCCATGCCGCCGTCCAGATAGCAGGCGGCGATAATGGATTCCACCGCATCCGCCAAGATCGATGCACGTTCCCGTCCACCGCCCTGCTCCTCGCCGTGACCCAGCAGCAAATGCTGTCCAAGACCGATCTGCTCCGCTACAGTAGCCAGGGTCGTTTCGCAGACCATATCCGCCCGCATCCGGGTCAGTTCTCCCTCCGGGCGATCCGGGAAAGTGCGGTAAAGATGATCCGCCACGGTCATGCCCAAAATAGAATCTCCCAAAAACTCCAGCCGCTCGTTGCTGAGCAGGCTGTTGTGCCAGCGCTCGTTGGCGTAGGAGGAATGGGCAAGGGCATTTTGCAGCAGGGAAATATCCCGGAAGCGGTAGCCGATGGCGGTTTCCAAGTCCTTAATCATTGTCAGACTCCTTCAGCGAGGCCAGCTTTGCCTCCAGGTCGGCGGCGATATCATTCTCGCCTGCCTCCATGGCCTGGTGCACCGCATTACGGAACGCCAGCCGGTCGGAAGAACCGTGGCACTTGATCACGGGCTTCTTGATGCCCAAAAACTGGGTACCGCCGATCTCCCGGTAGTCCATCATCTTCACGACCTCGTCCACACCGGGCTTGCAGAACAGATAACCGATCTTGGACAGGAAATTCCGCTTAAAGATCTTGTTCTTCATCAGACTGCCCATGAACATGGCGGTGCCCTCGATGGACTTCAGCAGCACGTTGCCGGAGAAGCCGTCGCAAACCACCACATCCACGCCGCCCAGCAGCACATCACGTCCCTCAATATTGCCGATAAAATTCAGCAGACCTTTATTGTGGGCATCGGTGAGCAGCGCATAGGCATCCTTTTGCAGTTGGGTACCCTTGGTGTCCTCGGTGCCGATGTTCAGCAGACCCACCCGGGGATTTTCCAACCCCAGAGATTTTTTGGCATGGAGCGTGCCGATGATACCAAACTGGAGCAAAAACTCCGGGGTGCACTCGGCATTGGCGCCGCAGTCCAGCAAAATGGTCTTGCCGCCGGCCTTATTGGGCATGCAGGGACCCATCGCCGCACGGCGAATGCCCTTAACACGCTTGACGATCAGGGTCGCACCGGACAGCAGAGCGCCGGTAGATCCGGCGGAAATAAACACATCGCCGTTATCCTCGGCCAGTATCCGCAGACCGACCACCATAGAGGAATCCTTCTTCTTGCGGATCACATTGGCAGGATCATCGTGCATATCCACCACTTCGTCGGCATTGGCGATGGTGATGCCCTGGGGCAGATCGCTGATGCCATTGTCCTGCAGGACCTTCAGAATTTCCTCGCCGCGACCCACCAGGGTCACCTCAGCGCCAAAATCCTTCACCGCATCCACAGCACCCATTACCGGTGCCAGCGGTGCCAGGTCGCCGCCCATTGCGTCAACAATGATTCTCATATATGTCCCTCTTTCTTTACACGCCCTTGGCGATCAGCCCGTCGATCACTTCCAGGGATCGGTTGGCGATGGCCAGGTTCTTCTCTGCTTTCTTACGAATACGTTGCTCCAGGGGCTGAATGATGCTGAAATTGATGTTCATGGGTTGGAAATTTTCGATGCTTTCATCGCTGATGTACAGACCCAAAGCACCGATGGCGGTGGTTCTGGGGAAATCGGGCAGCTCCCTGCCCTGCACCTTGGCAGCCATGGCCACAGCCGCCAGGAAGCCGGAGGCGGCGGACTCCACATAGCCCTCCACGCCGGTCATCTGTCCGGCAAAGGCGACCAGGGGGTTGCGCCGGTCGGCATAAAACCTATCCAGCAGCTTGGGGCTTTGCAGGAAGGTATTCTGGTGCATCACGCCGTAACGGACGAACTCCGCATCCTTCAGGGCAGGGATCATGGAGAACACCCGCTTCTGCTCGCCAAATTTCAAGTGGGTCTGGAAGCCAACCAGGTTGAACACGGACTTCGCCGCATTATCCTGGCGAAGCTGAACCACGGCGTAAGGCTCCTTGCCAGTTTTAGGGTCTGTCAGACCTACGGGCTTCAGAGGGCCATAGCGCAGCGTGTCGAAGCCACGGCGCGCCATGACCTCCACGGGCATACAGCCCTCGAACACATTCTTGTCCTCGAAGCCATGCACCGGGGCTTCCTCTGCGGAAACCAGCTCCTTCATGAACGCCTCATACTGTTCCTTGTTCATGGCGCAGTTGATGTAGTCCGGGGTGCCACGGTCATACCGGGACTGCCACCAGGCCTCATTCATATTGATGGACTCTGCGGTGACCAGAGGTGCCGCCGCATCGAAAAAGTGCAGATAATCCGCACCGAAGTACCGACCGATCGCCTCGGACAAAGCATCAGAGGTCAGCGGACCGGTGGCCACGATCACCGGACCTTCCGGGACTTCGGTGACTTCTTCGGCAATAACCGTGATATTGGGATGATTTTTCAGCTTTTCGGTGATGAGCGCCGCAAAACCCTCCCGATCCACCGCCAAACAGCCGCCTGCCTCCACACGGGTGGCATCGGCGCAGGCGATGATCAGACTGTCCAGCCGGCGCAGCTCCTCTTTCAGAAGACCCACCGCATTTTCCAGCCGGTCACCACGAAGCGAATTGGAGCAAACCAGCTCGCCGAAATTCTCGCTGTGATGGGCGGGGGTCATTTTGTGGGGCTTCATTTCGATCAGCTCCACCTGCACGCCCCGCTGGGCAAGCTGCCATGCGGCCTCGGAGCCGGCAAGACCGGCGCCGATCACTTTCACTTTACTCATTTCGCCGCCCCCTTCTTCCGGGTGGTGGTTTTCTTGGTCGTTTTCTTAGCGGTTTTCTTGGGCTTTTCTTCTTCACCCTCGGCGGGCTTTTTGTAGTAGCCACGCTTGTCTTCGGGCAGGAATTTTTCGCAGGTTTCGTTGATGCAGAAAGGCTTCATACGACCTCTGCCGGACTTTTTGAACATGGTAAAGCCGCAGCAGGGGCAATCCTCCGCCGTGGGCACATCCCAG
Organism: Faecousia sp.; assembly: GCA_045590815.1. Taxonomy (GTDB): domain Bacteria; phylum Bacillota; class Clostridia; order Oscillospirales; family Oscillospiraceae; genus Faecousia. Next base: position 16,312 of record JAZNRS010000012.1, on the reverse strand, counting down.
GTCATAAAGCCGCAATCAGCACCCTGCTCGCAGGCGTAGTAGGCGTAGCCCCGCTTGGACTTGCGCTTGAGGATGGTGCCGCCGCACTTGGGGCAGCGACCGGGCATTTTTTCCACAATAGGCTTGGTGTTGGTGCACTCCGGCCAGCCGGGGCAAGCCAGGAATTTACCGAATCTGCCCACCTTAATGACCATATTCTTACCGCAGATCTCGCAGATCTCGTCAGTTTCCTCCTCGGGAACCTTCAATCTGACACCCTCCAGAGCAGTTTCCGCATCGGTCAGCTCCTTCTGGAAGCCGCCGTAGAAGTCGCCCAAAACGTCCTTCCAGTTGCGCTTGCCCTCTTCCACCTCGTCCAGCTTTTGCTCCATGTTGGCGGTGAATTCCACGTCGATGATGTCGGTGAACCGCTCCATCATCAGTCCGTTGACCACCTCGCCCAAAGGGGTAGGCATCAGGCGCTTATCCACCTTGTTGACGTACTCACGGTCCTGGATGGTGGACACGATGGATGCGTAGGTAGAGGGTCTGCCCACGCCCTTTTCCTCCATGGCCTTGACCAGGGTGGCCTCGGTGTACCGGGCCGGGGGCTGGGTAAAATGCTGCTCCTTGTTGATCTTGGCGATGGATGCCTGCTCCCCTACCTGCAAATCCGGCAGGGGGATACCCATGGCCTCGGCTTCCTCATCACGACCTTCCTCATACACGGCGATAAAGCCCGCAAAACGCATACTCTGGTGGCTGGAACGGAAGGTATGACCGGCACACTCGGTATCGATAGACACGGTATCATACACGGCATTGGCCATCTGAGAAGCCAGAAAACGGCTCCAAATCAGCTTGTACAGCTTGTACTGCTCCTTGGTCAGGCTGCCCTGAATCCGCTCCGGATCCAGCTCCACATGGGTGGGACGGATGGCTTCGTGGGCATCCTGGGCGCCGGACTTGGTCTTGAACACATGGTGCTTACCATAATAATAGGCATCGCCATAGCGGTGACGGATAAACTGCGCCGCCGCATCCATGGCCTCGTTGGAAAGACGCAGAGAGTCGGTACGCATATAGGTGATCAGACCCAACGTGCCTTCTCCGGCCACGTCCACGCCCTCATACAGCTGCTGTGCCACAGCCATGGTGCGCCGAGGCGTCATATTCAGCTTCCGGGAAGCCTCCTGCTGCAAGGTGGAGGTGGTAAAGGGAGGCGCGGCAGAGCGCTTCTTCTCGCTCTTTTTCACGTTGGTGACGGTGAACAGCTTGCCATCGATATCCCGAATGACCGCATCCACCTGCTGCTCATTTTCCAGCTCACGCTTTTTCTCGTCGCCGTAATACTTGGCAACGAAGGAGCCGTTCTTTTCCAGGCGGTTCAGCGTCACATCCAGCGACCAATATTCCTTCGGTTCAAAGGCACGGATCTCATTCTCCCGATCCACCACCAGACGGGTTGCCACGCTCTGGACACGTCCCGCGGACAGACCCCGACGGATCTTCTTCCACAGCAGCGGCGACAGCTGATAGCCCACAATTCTGTCCAGAATCCGGCGAGCCTGCTGGGCATCCACCAGAGAATAGTCGATATCCCGGGGATTTTGGATGGACTCGGTGACCACCTTCTGGGTGATCTCGTTAAAGGTGACCCGGTGTGCCTTCTCATCGGAAAGCCCCAGCAACTCCTTCAAATGCCAGGAGATGGCTTCGCCCTCACGGTCCGGGTCAGTTGCCAGATAGACCGTATCCGCCTTGGCGGCCTCGGCCTTCAGCTCCCGGATCAGCTCTTCCTTGCCCTTCACGGGGATATATTTCGGGTCAAAGCTATCCAGATCCACGCCCATGGTGCTCTTGGGAAGATCACGCAGGTGACCCATGCTGGCCTTGACGGTATAGCCGGGTCCCAAATATTTACCAATGGTTTTCGCCTTGGAAGGCGACTCCACAATCACCAAATTGGAAGATTTACCCATTTATTTTCAACCTTTCAATGTTCTTTCAATGCCACCCGGTTGCCGGGCTGACGGCAAATCACGCCCTTGACCTCCAGCATGGTCATCACCGCCAGCGCACTTCCTGCGCTGATACCGGAATCGGCAATCACCGCATCAGAAAGCCTCGGACCTTGACGCAGCTGGTCAACGATGGCCTGCTCCTGCTCATTCAGAGGGGGCAGCTTCTTTTCCACGTCACTATAAAGCGGCTTTGGGCCGTTGTCAATGACTTTTTTGTCTTTTCTTGCGGCGATAGGCAAAGTTTTTGGCATCTGCGCCACCTTCAGCACCTGCTGTTTGGGCTCGTCGGTGCTGTAATCACGGCTCAGCTTGCCGGGAAACAGTTCCTCATACTCAGAAAGAATATCCCAGCCCTCAAAGACGCTGGCAGCCCCGTCCCGCAGGAGAGAATTACTGCCTCTGCAGGTGGCCATATCGATATTCCCCGGCACCACAAACACATCCCGTCCCTGCTCCGCAGCCTGACGGGCGGTGATCAGCGCGCCGCTTCTTTCCGGTGCTTCCACCACCAAAACGCCGCAGCTCAAACCGCTGATAATGCGGTTTCGTTTAGGAAAATTCCATTTAAACGGCGGCGTACCGGGCGGATATTCGGTGAACAGGCAGCCCTGCTGGCTGACCTGCTCATATAATTCCCGGTTTTTCGCCGGGTACACCATATCCGCACCGCAGCCAAGCACGCCGACGGTATCTCCGCCGGCAAGAATTGCGCCATTGGCGGCTTTTTCATCAATGCCAGCCGCCATGCCGGTGACCACGATGCCGCCGCAGCGAGTGATCTGAAAGCCCATGCGCTTGGCGACCATTTCTCCGTAGCCGGAGCATTTCCGGGTGCCCACCACGCCGATGAGGGGTCTTCCCTCCAGATCCGGCAGACTTCCTTTATAATACAGTACCACCGGCGGATCGGCGATATTCCGAAGCTGGGAGGGATAAGCGGCATCCCGAAGGGTCAGCACGCCGATCTTCTCCCTGGCGCAGGATTCCACGATCCGCTCCGCCTCGGTCAGATCCTTGTCCATCAGCGCCGTGCGCTGCTCTATGGACAGCCCCTCCAGGGTGGCGATGTAGCGGCTGTCACCGAAAAAGGCATCCTCCGGATCTGTGATTTGTTCCAGCAGCTCCACCTTCGCCCGCTCGTTAAAACCGGGGCGCAGCGACAGCCATATCCAATGCACCAGCATCCGGGGTACCTCCTCTCACAATTTATTATTTCATCTGCCACATGACGATGGATGCGGCAATTGCCGCATTCAGCGACTCACATCTTGGGTTCATGGGAATGATCAGTTGGGCATCGGCAGCATCCAAAATCTCCCGGCGCACGCCCTGCCCCTCGCTTCCGATGACCACAGCCATATTCTTCAAATCTGCCTGCCGGATATCCACCGCGGTATCGGACAGCGCCGTCACCGCCACGGGGATCCCGGTCTGCTTGACCTCCTGCCAGGTGGTACTCACCACCGGCGTGCGGAACACCGCACCCATACTGGCACGGACGGTTTTGTGGCTATAGGGATCCGCACAGCCCTCCAGCAGCGCCACCGGCACATCCAGCGCGTCGGCGGTACGCAAAATCGTACCCAAATTCCCCGGATCCTGGATGCCGTCCAGCAGGAGCATCCCCGGCTTGGGTACAAAGGGGGTCTTCTCCGGAAGCCGGCACAAAAACAGCGCACCCTGGGGGGTCTGCATGGGAGAAATGGATGCCATCACATCCTCCGGCACCCGAATCAGCCGGACGTTTTCCGGCACCTGGGCTTCCACCCCATCGGACAAAATGACCGTATCCAGTCCGGCCCAATAGCGCACGGCCTCGGCAAGCAATTTCGTTCCATCCGCCACGAACAGTCCGCTGGCTTCCCGTTCTTTCCGGGAGGACAGCAACTTTCGCACCTGCTGCAGCAGAGGATTTTTCCGGGCGGTAATTCTCACTTCCATCACAGCTTCTGCACCTTTTTCAATGCGGCGCTGTCGCCCAGAACCACCAGAATATCCCCCTCGGCAAAGACAAAATCCGCCGCCGGAGATACGTTGATCTTACCATTTCTGCGAATCGCCAGAACGTTCACGCCCAGCTTGGCACGGATATTCAGCTCACGCAGGTCCTTTCCGCTCCACGCCTTCGGCGCGGGCACCTCGATAATGCCGTAATCGTCGGACAGCTCAATATAATCCAGCACATTGGGCGAAGACAAGCTCCGTGCCAAACGGCTGGCGTGTTCTTTTTCCGGGATCACCACCCGGTCAGCGCCCAGCTTTTCCAGCACCCTGCGGTGGGTATCGTCGTGGGCTTTGCCAATGATGTACGGCACACCCAGTTCCTTCAGATTCATCGTTGCCAGCACGGAGGCGGCCAAATCGTCGCCAATGGCAACAATACCGCAATCGAAATCTCCTGCTCCCAGCGCCCGAAGGACTTCCTTGTCCTGCCCGTCGCCCACAACGGCGTGGGTCACATCCCCGGCGATCTGGCTGACCAGCTCATTGTCCACATCCATAGCCAGCACCTCACAGCCCAGACGGCACAGCTCCCGGGCAAGCTGAGAGCCAAACCGACCCAAACCAACCACAATATAGGATTTCATAACATATCCTCCTTAACCGATCAGAAGATTCGTCGGTGCGTACTGGAAACGCTCCTCCGCCTTGTTGCCCATGAGGAAGCCCAGGCTGATGGTCAGCACGCCCACACGTCCGAAATACATATAAATAATAATCAAAATTTTCGCAGCCACACTGAGCTTACCGGTGGCACCGGCGGTGGTGCCCACGGTCGCCAAAGCAGATACCGCCTCATACAGCGCATCGGTAAAGCCAACCGGAGAAGTTGCGCAAATCACCACAGCACCGATCACCGCAAAGCCTACCAGAATCGCCACGATGGTCATGGCGTTCATCACCTGCTCCTGAGGAATGGTACGCTTGAAAGCACGGACGCTCCCCTTGCCCCGGGCGGTAGCCCAGAGGAACAATAAGAGTACCATCACCGTAACCGTCTTGGCGCCACCGGCAGTAGAGCCGGAGGAGCCGCCGATGAGCATCAGCATGATCGTTGCGCCCTTTCCCCCATCGGTAAGCAGCGCCTGATCCACCGAGGCAAAGCCTGCGGTGCGGGTGGTCACGGACTGGAAGAAGCAGTTTAACAGCTTGTCACCCAAGGGCATGTTGCCAATGGTGTTAGGATTATTCCACTCCAAAAGGGCGGTAAGCACCGTGCCCAGCAGCAGCAAAACACCGGTGGTCACCAGCACCAGCTTGGTGTACACGCTGAATTTTTTGAATCGCCGCTTGGTGACCACTTCCTCCCAAACCAAAAAGCCCAGACCGCCCACGATGACCAGCATCGCCAGTGTCAGCAACACCACCGGGTCGGAATTCATTTCCACGAGGCTGGAGTTGGGGGCATTCACCGCGCCGAAAATGTCAAATCCTGCATTACAAAATGCGGAAATCGCATGGAATACACCCCATTTTAAGGCTGTTCCGAAGCCGTATTGGGGCAAAAAACGAAGGGTCAAAATCAATGCGCCCACCGCTTCAATGGACAAACTGCCAATCAGCACCAACTTTTGCAGACGCACCACGCCAGCCATATCATTGAGGCTCAGGGCCTGAGCCATGACCATCCGCTGCTTCAAGCCCACCTTGCGCCGCAGGGTGAACACCACAATGGTGGCGATGCTCATGAAGCCCAGACCGCCGATTTGGATCAAGGTGATGATCACCACCTGCCCGAAGCCGCTCCACATACTGAAGGTATCACCCATCACCAGACCGGTGACGCAGGTAGCGGAGGTAGCGGTAAACAGCGCCGACAGGAAGCCATGGGACTGCCCGGTTCTGGATGCGATGGGCAAGGTCAACAGCAACGCACCCAGCAAGATCAGCGCCGCAAAGGTCAGCGCAATGATCCGGGTGGCACTAAGATTTTGGGAACGTTTTTCAGAGAAAAAACGGAATATCCGCTTGCGCAGCTGGCTCATTTGCCCCACTTCCTTCCTCGCCCATCACGGGCATACTTCTCATAATCTAACATTATACCGATTTTGTCCGCTTTTGCAAGGGGAAAATACATTATAAATAAGAATTAAAAAACGGAGCTGAAAATCAGCTCCGTTTGAATCGTCCAAAACACCTTGTCATTCCGAGCCAGTGCGCACACTGCGACTCGCTAAGAGCCGCCTTCGGCGGTTGCTCGCTTGCACGCGCCTGCGGGCGCAGTGGCGAGGGAATCTCCTAAATCGTGGGGATTGCCACGTCGCTTCGCTCCTCGCAATGACAGCAATATTAAATCTCTTCCAAGGCGTTGCGAATATCGCCGATGGAGTACAGCGAGCCGAAGCTCAGCACCACCCCATCCTTGCCTGCCTTATCCATGGCGGTGCGGACGCCCTCCGGGATGGATGCACAGGCGGTCGCCTTAGCGCCCGCCGCAATTAAATGCTCCGCAAGCTGCGCCGCCTCCAGCTTTCTGGGGCTGGGGGGCGTGATGCACACAAACTCCGCCGCATATTCCATGACGGGCTTGTACATATCCGCATAGTCCTTATCCGCCAGCACGCCGGTGAGGACGATCAGCCGCTTGCCGGACAGATAATCCTTGATATTGGTCACCAGCGCCTCGATGCACTGGGGGTTGTGACCGCCATCGATGATGCACAAGGGGTCATGGCGCATAATGTCGAACCGACCGGGCCAGCGTACATCCCGCAGACCGTCCCGGACATTTTCCTCGGTAATGTTCCAGCCCTTTTCCATCAGGGTATCGGCAATGCCCAGCACCACCGCCGCATTGTGCAGCTGATGGTCGCCCAGCAGAGGCAGGAACAGTTCCTTCCGGTCGCCGCAATCGAAAACCTGCCCCTCCAGTGAGTGGCTGTGGAGCTTCAAGCCCTCAAAATCCGCCTTTTTCAGGCTCACATTCCGCTGGGCGCACACATCCTCAAAGACTTTTTCCACAGAGGGCGTACTGCGGTAAACCACCGCATTTCCACCTTCCTTGAAGATACCGGCCTTGGTTTCGGCGATTTTTTCCACGGTGTCGCCCAAAACCTCGGTATGGTCAAGACCGATATTGGTGATGACAGCCACCTCGGGGGTTTCGATGACATTGGTGGAGTCCAGAGCGCCGCCCATGCCTACCTCCAGCACCACAATATCGCACTGCATCCGCTTGAAATACTCGAAGGCAATACAGCAAACCAACTCAAACTCCGTGGGAGATTCCTCCATAGACTGAGCAAAGGGCTTGACGTACTCGGTCACTGCCGCCAGATCCTCGTCGGAGATCTCCACCCCGTCCACCTGCATCCGCTCATGGAAGCGGTAGATGAAAGGAGAGGTATAAAGACCCGTACGATAACCGGCCTTTCGCAAAATGGATGCGGTCATGGCGGCGGTGCTGCCCTTGCCGTTGGTACCGGCGATGTGGATAAATTTCAAGTCCTTCTCCGGGTTGCCCATTTTCTTGAGCAGAGTCTGGGTGCGTCCCAGACCGGGGATGCTCCCCTTCCAGCACACGGAGTGGATATATTCGATAGCTTCATTGGCATTCATAGCAAAACTCTCTTTCAAACAAGCTTCGCCTTATGCAAGGCGGAAATGATCGGCAGGCTCAGATAGCCAAAAATCACCGACAGCACGGCATAAATGAGGATTCTCCAAACCATCACGCCGAAAACGATCTCATAGCGGTAGTAGCCGAACATATTGGAATCCACATACAGGGCAAAGGTCTGCCCCAGAGCTGCCAGCACGCCGGTGAGCACGCAGCAGACCATCAGCACGGCGATCTGCTTGCCGTTGGGTCGGGCAAGCAGCCATTTTTTCAAAAACAGCATAGCGCACAGTCCCAGGGTAATGCCACGGGCAGATTCACCGATGCACCACAAAAGCGTGGTGGGGGTCAGCCCATAGGGGCCCAGGATCTGAGAAAGGAACTCGCCCAGCAGACCCACCAGCAGACCATCCACCGGTCCGTAAAGCAGCGCACACAAAATCACCGCGAAAGGCGCAAGGGTGAAACGGAAGGAATCGCCAACGGGGATACTCCAAAATCTCAATGTCACATAAATGGCAATGAGCACTGCATTGACGGCCAGCCGTTTGGTGGCCATTTTGGTTTTTGCTTTCATAAAAATGCCTCCTTTAGTAGTGGGCGGTGGGTCTATGCATGCAAAATCCCCTCACGGCAAGCCGCAAGGGGAGCATAAACATAGATGACCCGTGGGTATGGGCAGCGCAAACACAGCCGACCCTTCGCCCGACCGAGTATCGTTGCTACATAAAGGAGGGTTCTCCAATATGACGCAGCGGGTGCGGATACCCCATCGCGGGCGAAATGCCCTTCGTCTGCCACACAACTCCCCATTTTGACAGCACTTCACGCGAGGTTTCCTACTCTGTTCCCGGCTATCATACACGAAAAAGGGGGAAATGTAAAGATATTTTTCAAAAAAGCGGTGATTTTTGCGGTGAATGTATATTTATATCATTGCGAGCCTGTGCGCACACTGGCGTGGCAATCCCCTAAGGTCTGCGCATCACCATAGGGGATTGCCACGTCGCCTTCAGCTCCTCGCAATGACAGCAAAAACAAAAAATCGGGGCGCACTTGCGTGCGCCCCGCTACCTATGTAATTACAGGTACTGCTTGATTTCCTCGGAAGCCTCAGCGGGATCATCGGAAATGGTCACGGTGATCTCCATGTTGTTGATCTTGGCGAACTCAGCGCACCAGATCACGAAAGCCTCACCGTCAGCACGGTTGGTGCCGATGGTCTTGTACAGGTTATCAATGTAGACATGGGTGATGTCGAAGTTACCGGCGTGCAGACCGCTCAGGAAGCCCTTGAGCATATCCAGATTGCTGATGCCGTACTCCTTGGAGTCTACCAGACGGACACGGTAGTTGACGTCATAAGTCAGCTTCTTGCCGTACTCGATGCAAACCACGTCGCCGCTGGCCTGCTCCACAGCCTGGTGGATGGATTCGATCAGCTTCTTGGTCTTACCGGAGCCCTTCAGGCCCATAATAACATGAATCATAGGAAATGTCCTCCTTTGCTTTGCCTTATCGGCTATAGGGTAATTCTAACAGCTTTTGCTGCAATTTGCAACAACTTTTTGTGAATTTAGCAAAGGTTTTTTATTTTGCCTCGTAACCGGGCTTACCCAGCAGCTGGAACATGTTCCGCTTGTACATTTCCACACCGGGCTGGTTGAAGGGATTCACGTCCAGCAGGTAGGCGGAAACGCCGCAGCTGAGCTCCATGAAGTAGAAGAACTCGCCCAGCTTCTTGTCGGTCAGCTCGCCCACGTCCATGGTGATGACGGGCACGCCGCCGTCCACGTGGGCAGCCATGGTGCCCAGGTAGGCCTTCTCGTCCACGAAGTCCAGGGTCTTGCCTGCCAGGTAGTTCAGACCGTCCAGGTTCTTGTAGTCGGAACCGATGACGTACTTCTGCTCGGGCGCATCGAAGCGAACCATGGTCTCGAACATATTCCGCTCGCCCTCCTGGATCATCTGACCCAGAGAGTGCAGATCGGCAGTCAGCTCAGCGGTGGCGGGGAAGATACCCTTACCGTCCTTGCCCTCGGACTCGCCGAACAGCTGCTGCCACCAGCCGCCCATCATCTTGAAGCCGGGCTCATAGGACTCCAGCAGCTCGATCTTCTTGCCGTTGCGGTACAGCAGGTTACGGATCGCAGCGTACAGCCACACGGGGTTCTCGAAGGAACGGACATCATAAGCGGCCTTAGCCTCGCAGGCACCCTGCATCATAGCCACGATGTCGATACCGGCAACAGCCATGGGCAGCAGGCCAACGGGGGACAGCACGGAGAAACGGCCGCCCACATCCGGAGGAATCACGAAGGTTTCCCAACCCTCTTCGGTAGCCATCTGACGCAGAGCGCCCTTGGCGGGGTCAGTGATAGCGTAGGTGCGCTTCTTGGCACCCTCGGTGCCGTACTTGCGCTCCAGCATCCAGCGCAGCGCGCGGGTAGCGATGGCAGGCTCGGTGGTGGTGCCGGACTTGGAGATGATGGCGATGGAGAAATCCTTGCCCTCCAGCAGACGGCACAGCTCGTTCCAATGACGGGTGCTCAGACCGTTACCGGCGAAGAAGATCTGGGGATTGCCCTTGCCCTTGCCGATGTTGTGGTTGGGACCCTGCAGCAGCTCGATGGCGGCACGGGGACCCAGATAGCTGCCGCCGATACCGATGACCACGAACACGTCGGAGTCGGAGCGGATCTGCTCAGCGGCCTTCTGGATGCGGATCATCTCCTCGGTGGGCTCACTGACAGGCAGGTTCAGCCAGCCAAGGAAATCATTACCGGCACCGGTGCCTTCGGCCAGAGTCTTATGGGCAGCGAAGACCTCCTTCTCCATAGCCAGCAGATCGGGCAAAGACAGCTCGCCCCAAACGTTGGAAATATCAACTTTGATCATAACAAGAAATCGTCCTTTCTTATATATGTAGTTCTTGCTCATCATAGTTTACCGCAAAATCGCCGTAAACGCAAGCCCTAACGAAAAAGTTTCAAAACTTTTGAAAAAATTTGCGGTTTCCTATGGCTTTTTTTGTTCAGGGTATGTATAATAGAGGGGCAAAACACCTTTACAGGAGGAAATACATCATGAGATACGGCTTTGGCGTTGATCTGGGCGGCACCACCGTCAAGATCGCATACTTTGACGAAAACGGCACTATGCTGAGCAAGTGGGAGATTCCCACCGTCACCGCAGGCGGCGGTCAGCAGATCCTGCCGGATATTGCGGCTTCCATCGCAGGCTATATGGAGGAAAACCGCATCAGCAAGGATGCCATCATCGGTATCGGTATCGGCGTTCCCGGCCCTGTTGACGGCGAGGGCGTTGTGAATAAGTGCGTAAATCTGGGTTGGGGCGTGTTCAACATCGCCGATACCCTCAGCCAGCTCACCGGCTTCCCCGTAAAGGCCGGCAATGATGCCAACGTAGCCGCTCTGGGCGAGTTCTGGAAGGGCGGCGGCCAGGGCTGCAAGAATATGGTCTTTGTCACCCTGGGTACCGGCGTTGGCGGCGGCATCGTCATCAACGGTCAGCTGCTCCACGGTGCTCACGGCGCCGGTGCTGAGATCGGTCACCTGGTGCTCAACCGTGACGAAACCGAGCAGTGCGGCTGCGGCAAGCGTGGCTGTGTAGAGCAGTATTGCTCCGCCACCGGTATTGTCCGCATGGCTTACAAGCATCTGGCTTCCACCGATGCCTTCTCCTCCCTGCGGATCCTGGAGGCCATCACCTGCAAGGATATTTTTGATGCAGGCAAGGCCGGCGATGCGGTAGCTCTGGAGATTCTGGACAATTACTACGCTCTGCTGGGCGAGTTCCTGGCTGACCTGTGCTGCGTGGTGAATCCCGAAGCTGTGGTTCTGGGCGGCGGTGTCAGCAAGGCCGGCAACGTCCTGCTGGACGGCACCCGTCCGCACTTCCAGAAGCATGTGTTCCACGCCGCTTCCAATGTCCGCTTCGCCCTGGCTTCCCTGGGTAACGATGCCGGTGCATACGGCGCATTCAAGCTGGCTCTGGATGCCTTTGCCTAATAAAATAACTTTGGCGTGCTGCACTTCGCGGCACGCCATTTTACCTTCCCCGGGGAGAAGGTTTTAGGGCGGGTCAAGACCCGCCCCTACGATTATGCTTTTGTAGGGCGAGGGCATGCCCTCGCCGTCGCCGTTAGGCGCATCGTAGGGGCGGCCGTCTGCCGCCCGTCGCCGCAGACGGCGGGGTCATGACCCCGCCCTACGAAGAAAACGATCATTTATCTGATCTTCTTCCCATCCAGCACCGCTTCCATGAGCTTATCGTCCCGGTAGTGGAGCTTCAGCAGGAAAAAGGGCGCATCCTGCCACAGCAGATCCAGGAAGATCTGATCCCCCTCCCATTTGGGAAGCTCGTCCAAAAATTCCCGACTGACCCACCGCAACTCCCCCTCGTCGCACTCTTTCAGCTCCCCTTCGAAGCCGTCAGCGGTGAACAGGTACATAAATTCCCCCTCGATGCCATCGCACAGAAAAGTCACTACGCCCCGGCACTTCCAGGACGTGAGGGTCAGTCCCGTTTCCTCCTTCGCCTCCCGGAGGAGGCATTCGTCGGGGCTTTCCTCCCCTTCAAACTTGCCGCCGATGCCGATCCATTTGTCCTTGTTGATATCATTCTTCTTTTTCACCCGATGAAGCATCAGCACTTCATCCCCACGGGTGATATAGCAAAGTGTGGTATTGTACATAAATATCCCTTCTTTCTGCCTCTATTATACCGACTCCGCCGAAAAATGGCAAGGGGGCATTTCCCGCTTGCATATTCCGTCATAACAAGGTATAATGGAACAGAATATGCGATTTGTGAGGTTATTTATGGCAAAAACCGCTACCGCCCCCAAGCTGGGCGAAAACAAAATGGGCACCATGCCCGTGGGCAAGCTGCTCATCAACATGGCGACCCCCATGATCATCGCCATGCTGGTGCAGGCGATGTACAACATTGTGGACAGTTACTTTGTATCCAAGATCACCTTTGCTGAGGGCTACACCGACACCAAATACATCCAGGAATCTGCCATCGCTTCCATGAGTCTGGCATTTGCGGTGCAGAATGTGCTCATCGGCTTTGCCACGGGCATCGGCGTGGGTGTCAATGCGCTGTTCAGCAAATCCCTGGGCGAGGGCAACCAGGACAAAGCCAACCGCACCGCCGCCAACGGCGTACTGCTGGCGCTGATTTCCGCTGTGATCTTCCTTCTGTTTGGCATCTTCGGCAGCGGCTTCTACTATCAAATGATGTCCAATTCTCCTCTGACTGTGGAATTCGGCACTCAGTATATCACCATCTGCTGCTGTATGTCCCTCGGCATTTTTATTGAGATTCTGGGCGAACGGCTGTTGCAGGCCTCCGGACGTACTGTGTTCACATTGGCAACACAAGGTGTGGGCGCTGTGATCAATATTATTTTGGATCCGCTGCTGATCTTCGGCGTAGGTCCCTTCCCCCAGATGGGCATCGCCGGCGCCGCATGGGCAACAGTCATCGGTCAGTGGGTGGCTGCCACCATGGCTGTGATTCTGAATTTCACGGTCAATTCGGACGTGCAGTTCGCCCTGCGCTATTTCCGCCCCAAAAAGGAGATCATGGGTCCCATTCTGACTGTGGGCGTCCCTGCCACCATCATGACCAGCATCGGTTCCGTGATGAATGTGGGTCTGAACACCATTCTCAAGGGCTTCTCCGGACTGTACGGCGAGGTGCCGGTGAATGTATTCGGCATCTATTTCAAGCTCCAGAGCTTTTTCTTCATGCCGCTGTTCGGCATGAACAACGCTACCATCTCCATCGTGGCCTACAATTACGGCGCGCGCAGACCGGAGCGGATCACCAAGACCTTGAAGATCGCTACCATCAGCGCCGTGGGCTTTATGCTGATCGGTTTGGCGGTGTTCCAGCTTGTGCCGGATCTTCTGTTGGGCATTTTTGACGACTCGGAGCTGTTCCTGGCGCTGGGACGCAGAGCCCTGCGGACCATCAGCTTCTGCTTCCCCACGGCGGCCATCAGCATCGCTCTCGGTGCCAGCTTCCAGGCGCTGGGCAATGGTATTTATTCGTCCATCGTGTCCTTGTGCCGCCAGCTTATCGTGCTGCTGCCGGTGGCATACCTGCTGAGCCTCAGCGGAAGCGTGGACTCTGTATGGTGGGCATTCCCCATCGCCGACTTGGTCAGCTTGGCAGCCACGCTGTTCTTCTTCGCCCGCATTTATAAGAAGAAAGTCTCCCCGCTTTTTCAGACTAATTGATCAACGCCATCGTAGGGCGGGGTCATGACCCCGCCGCAACATAATGGGATTGAGCAAAAAAATGTTGCGAACACCTACATTTCACACCAATTTATCAAAGAAATCTTCCAACGTGGTCGGCGGGGTCATGACCCCGCCCTACGAAGATAATCAGTCATTTTTCTCCAACGAAAAACCACGCTCGTGGGATGCACGAGCGTGGTTTTTACATTTTCCGATCCTCCAGATGTCCGGAGCGCACCACCGGAACCTTGGGATCCTTTGCCTCCCAGGGAATCGGTTTCTTTTCTTCCTGCTTCACGCCCATCCCTCCTCACGGAAAGGATTTGCGTTTTCTGAGAAATTATAACCGCACAGCGGAAACTGGCTTGATTTGGAGCTTTCCGCCCACATTTCGGATCAAGATCTGCGTTTGTCCCTTGCTGTAATTTTCCATAGCAAGATGCTGCTTAAAATCCGGGAAATAGAAATCATACTGCTTCAGCAGCATACCGCCGTCGCCCATTCTTCCCACCTCACGAACATCGTAAGAGAAGGTCAGCATCGCCTTCAGCTGGGCAGCATACGCCACGTCCAACTCCGAGGCGGTATTGAGCAGGATCTGCAGGGACTTTTCCCCAACATTTTTCCAGATACTCTCCACGCTGCCGGCAAAAACCTCCGGATTGTTGCGGATCATGTCCCGATAAAAGCGCAGATTGTCGCCCTTGTAGCACTTGCGCAGCTCCTGGACCGTTTCCGGGAAGCGGTAAAACAGATCCACAAATAATTCCAAATACTGAAATTCATCCCGCTCCGGGGTGGGCAGATGATAGAAGAAGGGGAACAGGAATTTGTTCTCCCGGATCACATCCAGCTCCTCCCGGAAGCCGAAGGTACCCTCGGTGATGACCTTGATCTTGGGATCCATCACCAGTTGGTCAAAATACTGCTCAGTCAGCTCCGTGGTGGGGGTGAATTTGCAGTAAGACATACTCACGCCGTGGATTCCCATATCCACCAGGGTGAAGATCAGCTCCAGGGTTTCATTCAGATCCTGCTCCGTTTCCTGGGGCAGACCGTACATGAAGAAGGTGGTAACCTTGATCCCCTGCTGCAGCAGGAAAGCGATGGTCTTCTTTGCCTTGTCCAGGTTGAGGTTTTTGTGGATCAGCTTCTGCATTTTCACAGAACCGCTCTCCACACCCAGCTCGATCTGATTCAGACCGGCGGACTTCATTTTCAGGATCAGCTCCTCGGTCAGACAGTCCACCCGGGCGGTGCAGCGCCAATGGATCTGCATCCCGCTGGCCAGGATCCCGTCACACACCTGGGAAACCAGCTTTTGGTTGACGGTAAAGGCATCGTGGGAGAAATAGAAGCTGCGGATGCCGAAATGATCGTAGTAATACCGGATATCCTCCACGATCCGCTCCGGAGATTTCAGCCGGTACATTCTGCGCCAGAAGTAGCTGGTGCAGCAGAAGCTGCAATTGTAAGGACAGCCACGACCCGCATCGATGGGCATAAGGTAGTTGGCAACGCTCCGATCCTCACCGGAATAATCCGGCAGCAGCCGCGTATCCCATTGGGGCAGCGTTTCCAGATCGCACAGCGGAATTTCGATGTGATTGGCAACCACCTGACCGTCCTTCCGGTAGCAAAGACCGGGAATGGTATCCAGTGCCACACCGCCACGGAGAATGGCGGCAAAGAAGGGCACCACGGTATTTTCACCCTCGCCGGTGCAGACGTAGTCGATATAGGGCATGCTGCCCAAAATCACCTCGCCGGTGCCGGAGGTTTGAGGACCGCCCATGACCAGGATCGTTTCCGGACGGGCGGCTTTTACTTCACGGGCGATGCGCAGCATGATGTGAAAATCCAGCGCCAGGGTGTAAATGGACAGGCACTTGGGTGCCACGTCCAGAATTTTTTTGGTGATCTGACTGATGAAGGCTTCAAAATCCTGATTCAGCGCCGGGATCTGCCCAAAGCGCAGAACATCCACTTGGAAATCCGCCTCCAACAGCTTGGTGGCCAACAGCAGCGTACCGTTGACCTCCTTTTTCAGCTCCAAAACCTCTTGTGCGTTGAGAAAGAGTATATCCATCACAATATCCCCTTATTTGCAAACTTATTATCAGTATACCATACCTTTCCCGGCAATTCAAGGCATAAAGATAAATGATTGTTTACAAGACCTTCCCCCTGGGGGGAAGGTGCCTCCGAAGGAGGCGGATGAGGGGTATAACATACAGGAAAAACAAGCATTAGACCCCTCATCAGTCAAAAATCAAAGATTTTTGACAGCTTCTCCCCAGGGAGAAGCTTTATGCTAAACAATCATTTACCCCATACAGCACCATACTAACATAAAATTTCGCAAAGCGAAAAATACGCTTGCTATTTTGGCAGATTTGTATTATACTACATAAGCACCCGCCGGTGTGATGGAATTGGTAGACGTAGTGGACTCAAAATCCACCGCTGGC
>JAZNRS010000011.1:0-22715 GCA_045590815.1 Faecousia sp. | reverse complement strand
AGAAAAAATCTCCCGAACCGGAACTTTGACGGACGGAAATTCTTGTATCTGCTCATAAATTCTTGCAGGTTTTTAGGGGGTTTGGGAACCAAAAAGGAACCAAGGGTGCTCCATTATGGTCAAAAAAGTTCAGAGTTTCTGAAATGGTTCCCCGACTTGTGGTTCCCTCCCACTGGAAAAGGGAACCACGGCAAAAAAATGAAGATCGGAAATCGTCAGAAAAAGTTAGAAAAATCCCGCACAATCGACTGATTATGCGGGATAAATGGCGGAGTGGGTGGGATTCGAACCCACGTGGGATTGCTCCCAAACTGATTTCGAGTCAGCCCCGTTATGACCACTTCGATACGTCTCCATTCGATTGCGTATTATAGCAGATGCCGCCCCAAAAATCAAGGCTTTTTCGCCATTTCCATGACCTGCCTCAGCTTTTCGCAGACCGATCCGTACTGCTCCCGGCTATGGGGTCGCAAGCAGGCCGAGCAGTCCTTGATCCCCTGCTCGGTATAGGTAAAATTGCCGCCGCACTGATCGCCCAAAGCATACAGCGGACAATAACAAAACAGACAGCTGAATTTTTCCGGATCCGCACCGGCGTGGCAGGGAAAATATTCACATTCCCGGTTTTGGTAAAAATCGTGGGCCATATCACTCACCTCTCCCCTATTATACAGCCAAAGCTCGCATTTTGCAAGAAAAAACAGCGCAGCCCGAAGACTGCGCCGAAAGGAAAGCCGCATTTGTATTTTAACACACCCCAGGCGAAAAAGTCCGTCGAAATATGCTTTTCATCCGGGGCGAGCTATGCTATACTATATTCCAGGGGAAGTCTTCCGGAGGCGGTGCGGTAAAGCACATGGCTTCTCCGGTGACCGGATGGGTGAAGCTGAGCTTGTGGGACCACAAGGCGATCTCGCAGGGATCCTCCAAAGTGCTATACTTTCGATCCCCCACCAGCGGCATCCCCCGTCCGGAAAACTGGGCTCGGATCTGATGGGTCCTGCCGGTGATCAGCTTGATGGCTACCCGGCTCATGTCATCCTTGCAGGCAAGCCGCCGGTACTCCAGGATCGCCTCCTGCACGCCCTTCGCCATTTCCTGCACCACATAGGTCTTCCGCTCCCGCTTATCCCGCAGGAGCAGGTCACGCAGAATACCGGCTTCCTCCGGGCAGCCGTGGACGATGGCCAAATATTCCTTATCAAATTCTCCGTCCCGGATCTGGCGGGACAGCTCCGATGCCGCCTGGGCATTTCGTGCCAGCACCATCAAACCCGACACCACCCGATCCAGCCGGTGCACCGTCCGCACATCCGCCTTGGGATCTCCCAGCGCCTGGCGCACCAGCTCCGGCACACCACCAGGCTCATCGGTGGACAGCACCCGGGGCGGCTTCAGGCACAACACGATATCCGCATCCACATAAAGCAATTCCATTTGATTACCTCGAACTTCGTTTTGCTTACTATATCAAATTTTTCCCCACATTACAAGGAGGTTTTACCATGAAAATCGTCGTTTTGGACGGGCAGGCTCTGAATCCGGGAGATCTGAGCTGGTCGTTTTTGGATACCTTTGGAGCGGTTACGGTCTACGACCGGACACCTGCCGAAGAGGTGGTCAGCCGCATCGGCGATGCCACCATCGTCCTTGTTAACAAGGTACTTCTTCCCGGCGATGTGCTTCGTGCCTGCCCGAAGCTGAAGCTGATCTGCTGTCTATCCACCGGCTACAACGTGGTGGACATCGCCACCGCCAAGGAACTGGGCATCCCCGTGTGCAACGTTCCCGATTATGCCACGGAAGCGGTGGCGCAGTTTACCTTTGGACTGATTTTGGAGCTGTGCCATCGGATGGGTCTGCACAGCGACGGCGTGCATCAAGGCAAGTGGACCGCTTGTCCCAATTTCTGCTACTGGGAAACGCCCCAGGCGGAGCTGTTCGGCAAGACCATCGGCATCATCGGCTATGGACGCATCGGTGGTGCGGTGGGTCGCATCGCCGAAGCCTTCGGCATGAAGGTGCTCTCATACAGCCGCAGCCACCAAACCGTTTCCATGGACGAATTGCTCGCCAATTCCGACATCGTCACCCTCCACTGTCCTCTGTTCCCGGAAACCGAGGGGCTGATCAACGCCGATTCCATCGCAAAAATGAAAGACGGTGCGCTGCTCATCAATACCTCCCGTGGTCCGGTGATCGATGAAGCCGCCGTCGCCGCCGCATTGCGTAGCGGCAAGCTGGGCGGTGCCGCCATGGACGTGGTTTCCAAAGAGCCCATCGAGGCGGATAATCCCCTGCTGGGAACCCCCAATTGCATCATCACGCCCCACATGGCATGGGCATCCAAGCAAGCCCGTCAGCGGATCTTGGATTGCACGGAAGCCAGCATCCGCTCCTTCCTGGGTGGAAATCCTACAAACGTTGTGAATCCTTAATTCTTCTTTGTAGGGCGAGGGCATGCCCTCGCCCTACGAAATGCAAAAAGACCTGCCGTGCGGCAGGTCTTTGCTTTTACTTTTCCACGATCTCCAGGATTTCCATGGGGCATGCCTTGACGCAGATGCCGCAGGCGATGCACTTGGAAACGGGATTGCCTTCCTTATGTACCATGACCTTCATGGGGCAGACCTTGACACACTCGCCGCAGCCCACGCACAGCTTCTTATTGATCATGTACACGCCGGTCTTGGGGTTCTGGGTGATGGCACCGTGCTCGCAAGCCTTCATGCACTTGCCGCACTGGATGCAGGTCATGGGCTTAGCCTCACGTCCCTTGGCGACGATGCGGATGCTGGACAGATCCTCGTCAAATTCCTTGTAGAATGCCTCGGAGCAGGCCTGAACGCACTGCAGGCAGGCCATGCAAGCTTCGTTTTTCTTAACAGCGAGTCTTTTCATTTCAAAGAACGCTCCTTTTCTTTATTATCTCCATAGATTATACACTTGATTTTGAAAAAAATCAACGGCAAAAACGTATTTTTCCAGATTCTTTCCTTCGGCGCAGGTGTAAAACGCGGCTTTTTGGGGATACTATCACCGTATCTCATAGAAATGGAGGATATCCCATGAAAAAAGTAACTGTGATCGCACTGATGCTGGCACTTACCGCCGCATTGCTGACGGCTTGCCGCAATCCCATGACTGACGAGGTCCCCAAGGAAACCACCCGTCCTACCACAGCGCCCACCACGACGGCACCCACGACCACAGCGCCGACCACCACCGCACCGACTACCACGGCACCCACGACCACGGCACCCAGCACCACTTCCCCCACCGAGGGAAGCTCTGCTACTGAAAATACCACCAACAGCCGTGAAACCAGAATGCCCGGTATGTAACGCCCAGATCTTCTGGGCTACATAATGGTCACATAGCGCCCGATATTCTTTTGGATCCGCTCCGCTGCGGCAACCGCCTGGGCTGCATAGTCCGTTCCATCGGTTTCCGCAGTGAGCCATGCGGCGGTAACCGCAGGTCCGACACAAACTGCACTGCCGTGACCCACAGAATCAAAGCCGGCAGAGGCATTTTTGGCATTGCCGCTGGGGTAATCATAACCATCTACCAACAAGAATAATCGCTTATACTTATTGCGCAGATTACTCAGACCGGAAGATGCTGCCGCCAATGCGCCGATATGGGAATAGCCGCATCTGCCGAAGATGTTGTCCCCCTGGCGGACCAGCAGATCCACCGCCGCCGTATGCACCAAACGGGTGCCGGTGAGCAGGTCCTGCAGCTCCGCAGCGGACTTATTGGGGGTGCGCACCGCCATAAAAAGATCCTTGCCGCTGTCCTTGCAGTAAGACACAAAGGGCTTGATGGCATCGGTGCCGATATAGGGCGAAACGATCAGTCCATCACAGAAAAACCGGGCATTTTCGCCGAAAAACGCCTCTGCCGCCCGGTCAGCCGACCAGGGAGTCAGCACTTCCGCAGAATCCAGCAAAACATAAAAATCCAGGCTATGGGTGAGCTCCAGGAGCCCGGAAAGGGCAGACAGTCCCCCATCCCCCAACAGCGCAAACTGTCCGAAAGAGAACCGTACACCGCAGACCTTGCCCTTCAGCGCCTCCATCAGCTCCTTACAAAATTGAGAAAGCGCTGCCACCGGCTCCCTGGTACGCAAATGGGGCGGCAGTTGCTCCATAGGCAAGGAAAAATCCACCACCAATGCATTTTTTCTTTTACGGATCTTATCCTGCAAAACGTCAATCGCCATAACGCACCTCCGTTTTTCTTTCAGTATAACACAAAATGTACCGGCTGAAAAGCAAAACCTTGCCTTTCGTAAAAAAATCCTGCCGGGGCATACTAAAGCCGAAGGGAGGGAACGAAATGCACATGAAATGTTGGGCGCTGACCTTTGGACTGGGGGCAATTTTGGGTGCTGTAGCGATCTTGATGATGCCCCAGGACAATGCCACCCGGAAGCTGGCACAGCAGGCCGCCGACAAGGCAGAGTGTGTTGCAGGAAAAGCCACCTGCGCCATTCAGGAAAAAATGCCCCATTGACGCAGCTCCGGGTTTATCCCGGAGCTTTTTCTGTGATTTTCCGGTATTTCAAACATTTTTTCAATATTCTGGTTGATTTTTCCATCCCCTATGGTATAATGGTACCATAAATTGTAAGGAGTTGAGATCATGAAGCGATTGACCACCGTTCTTCTCGTTGTCAGCTTACTGCTTTGCTGCTGCGCCTGCCAAAAGCAGACGACTACTTCCTCCCCGAGCGCTCCTACCCAATCTCTGCCGGACAGCCCTCTCGTTCAGGGGATCACCGCTGTCACCGTCGGCTCTCACAAGCTACCCCGCACCGAGCTGGATTATTTCTATGTCGATACTATTGACCAATACCGCGATCAGAACGGTACTTACCTGCGGCTGCTTTTGGATACCGCCTTACCGCTGGACGAGCAGCTGTATGATCAGGACTCTGGAACGACTTGGGCGAAAGCCTTTCTGGACATGGCGCTGGACAACATAAAGACCACCTACGCCTTGTACGATGCCGCCGTTTCCGCCGGACACATGCTCTCCTCCCAGGATCAGCAATCCCTCACCGAGCAGTATGACAGCCTGGAGCAGGCTGCCAAGGACTATGGCTGTTCCAACGTTACGACCTATCTGAAGGCGTATTACGGCTCCGGCTCCAGCCTCACCTCCTATCAGGCGTACTGCGAGGTTCTGACCCTGGCTCGTTCTTATTACGAAAAGCATCTTGGTGATCTGGCAGCCGGCTACGATGATCCCACGCTTCGTTCCTATGAAAGCGGTCGGGAATACCAATACGACGCTTATTCCTATTTATCCTTCTATTTGCCGGTGGATGACTTTGCAGCCGATGGCACGAACGCGGCCCAGGCTCTGGAGAAAGCCGCCGGCGAACTGGCTGTGAAAAAGAACAACTCCGAGAAAAAGCTGAACGCCGCCATCAAAAAACTGTACGGCAACGATCACGATGGGTATTCTGCCTGCACCAACAACCGGGATGTTCTCTACGCAAACTTGAATGCTCTCATGCAGCCGTGGCTGACCAGTCCGGATCGGCAGAGCGGCGATATCAGCTATATCAAAAACATGGATGGTGATATGCTGAAGGGCTGCTACATTCTGGTCTACCTGGGCACAAACGACAATACCTTCCTGCTTCCCAATGTCCGTCACATTCTCATCCCCTTCCAGGGTGGTACCCAGGACGAATCCGGTTCCGTCATCTATTCCCAGGAGGAAAAGGACACCGCCGGGCAGCATGCCCAGGAAATTCTGGATTTGTGGAAAAACGGCGACAGAACGGAAGATAGCTTTGCGCAGCTGGCACGGGAGTATTCCTCCGACACCACTTCCGGTGGTCTATACACCCAGATCCGCCCCGGTCAGATGGTTTCTTCTTTCAACGACTGGTGCTTTGACCCCGACCGGGCTGAAATGGACACCGGCATCATCGAAACGGAATACGGTTTTCATGTGATGTACTACGCAGGTCTGAGCGACGTGACGTATCGGGATCACATGGTCAGCGCAGACAAGCTGGAAGAGGATGCCCAGGCGTGGCAGTCCGCGCTGAATGACGGGGTCACCGTCGTCCCAAATGACACCAGCGGTATCGCCGCAGATCTCATCATCGACGAAAGATTTCTATAAAAATAACGGCTCTGTCCCAGGACAGAGCCGTTTTTCTTATGCAATTTCCAGCCTTACCTTGCCATCGGCGATGCGAATGTGCAGGGTGCTGATGGGGGTTTCGAAGCTGTCGATGATCGCCTCGGAGATAGGATCCTCCAACTCCTGTTGAATGGTGCGCCGCAGATTCCGGGCACCGTAGGTCATGGAATAGGCCTTTTCCGCCAGGAATTCCCGCAGGTCATTGTCCCAGCTGAGGGTCAAGCCACGGTTTGCAAGGCTGTCCTTCAATTCAGACAGCATAATGTCCGCAATGCCCAGGAAATTCTCCTTGGTCAGGTGGTTGAAGGTGATGATCTCATCCACACGGTTGATGAATTCCGGGCGCAGGAACTCCCGCAGGGCGCCCATGGTCTTCTCCTTCACCTGGTCCTGCTGGGTGCGGCCAAAGCCAAGACTTGCCACACGTCCCTCGGAACCGGCATTGGAGGTCATGACGATGATGGTATTCTCGAAATTCACGGTACGTCCCTGGGCGTCGGTGATGCGACCGTCGTCCAGCACCTGCAGGAGGATATTCAGCACGTCCGGGTGCGCCTTTTCGATCTCGTCCAGCAAGATCACCGCATAGGGACGGCGGCGGATCTTCTCGGTAAGCTGACCTGCCTCGTCATAGCCCACATAGCCGGGAGGCGAACCGATGAGCTTGGAAACTGTGTGCTTTTCCATATACTCGGACATATCCAGGCGGATCAGAGAAACCACGCTGTCAAACAAATCGTCCGCCAGCTGCTTAACCAGCTCCGTCTTGCCCACGCCGGTGGGTCCCACGAAAATAAAGGAAACCGGGCGCTTCTTGGGGCTGATGCCCACACGGCTGCGGCGGATCGCCCTGGCGACTGCATCCACCGCCTCATCCTGACCCACAATATGGGTCTTGAGCCGGTCAGAAAGACCCTTGATCTGCTCATATTCCTGGGCCTTGATCTTGGAGGCCGGGATCTTCGTCCACAGCTCGATGATCCGGGCGAGATTTTCCATGGTCACCCGGGGCTTGGGCATGGCATCCAGCTTTTCGATCTCAGCGGCGATGCGCAGGAGCTTGCTGCGGATGGTGGCAAGGCGCTCGTAATGCTCATTTTCCGTATCCTCGGTGAGCATACGCAGCTCCAGCTCGTAGTCATCCCGTTCTTTTTTCAGCTCCGCCAGCTGGGAGATCTCCTTGCACTGCAGATTCACATCGGAGCAGGCTTCGTCCAGCAGGTCGATGGCCTTATCGGGCAAAAAACGGTCGGTGATGTACCGCTCAGACAGCACCACGCACTGCCGTGCGATCTCCGGGGAGATCTCCACCCCGTGGAACTCGGAATAGGCCTTGGCGATGCCCTGCATGATCTGCACCGCCTCCTCGATGGTGGGCTCAGCCACCATCACCGGCTGGAACCGGCGCTCCAGGGCGGCATCCCTTTCGATGTGCTTACGGTACTCGTTGAAGGTGGTGGCACCCACCACCTGGATCTCGCCACGGGACAGCGCCGGCTTCAGGATATTGGCGGCGTTCATGGAGCCCTCCGCATCGCCAGCACCCACCAGGTTATGCACCTCATCAATGACCAGGATGATGTTGCCGTTTTCCTTGATCTCGGCAATGAGACTCTTCATGCGGCTTTCAAACTGACCCCGGAACTGGGTGCCTGCCACCAAAGCCGTCAGATCCAGCAGGAAAACCTCCTTATCCCGGAGCTTGTAGGGCACTTCCCCCGCCACGATCCGCTGAGCAAGACCCTCAGCGATGGCAGTCTTACCCACACCCGGCTCACCGATAAGGCAGGGATTGTTCTTCTGCCGGCGGTTCAAAATCTGGATGACCCGTTCGGTCTCCACATCTCTGCCGATGACCTTATCCAGCTTGCCCTCCCGGGCACGACCGGTGAGGTTCATGCAGTAGCTGTCCAAGAATTTATGCTTTTTCGACTTCTTTTTCTTAGGCTCCTCCCCTTCCGGCTCTTTCTTGGAAGGTTTCTCCGGCTCCTTGGCAGGCATATTGGAATTACTGCCAAAGAGCTGATTTAGCAAGGGGAAGGTCGCGGTCTGGCTTTCTGTCTCGTCATCATCGTGCTCATCATCGTCACGCTGACCGAACATACTGCTCATCTCGTCGGTGAGCATATCCAAGTCTTCCTCGGAAATGCCCATCTGCTGAACAGCCTGATCGATCTGGGGAATGCCCAGACCACGGGCGCATTTCAGGCAATAGCCTTCATTTAAGGTAACGCCGTTTTCGATCTTACTGATAAAGACCACGGCGACATTTTTCTTGCATTTTACGCACATTTTAGGTTGCACTTACAACACTCCTTTATAGGGAATCACTGCGTTGTCATCCTGAGCGAGCATAGCGAGTCGAAGGATCTGCGCAATTTTGAAAGGAAAGCAGATCGATCAATGCCAAGATTCTTCGACTCCGGGCTTCGCCCTTCGCTCAGAATGACAGAGTTATAAAACAGGGGTACATTCAAAATTTTCCACGCCATCGTCATACCACAGGTGGGTCATGTACAGACCGCCGGGAGGAACCGTGGGACCTGCGGAGGTGCGGTTACCGGATTCCAAAATGGCACCGATCTCCTCGGGCTTGATCTTACCCTCCGCCGCATAGACCACCGTACCGGCCATGGCTCGTGCCATGTTATACAAAAAACCGTTGGCGCAGACCCGCAGGCGAATGAGATTCCCCTGCCGCTCTACATTATAATAATATACTGTGCGGACTGTGGATTTTACATCCGTTCCAACACTTCGCACCGCAGCAAAATCATGGGTGCCCACAAACTGATCCGCCGCTGCCTGCATGATCTTCTCATCCAGGTGCTTGGGGTAAAACCAAGCCCGGTTTACATAAAACGGATCCCGGACACGGGAATTATAGATGGTATAGGTATACTCCTTCCGGGCGCAGGAGCCGATGGCGTTGAAGCCATCGTGCACCTCAAAGGCCTTAGTCACCACGATATCCACCGGCAGGTGGGTATTCAGGGCATAAGGCAGCCGATCCACCGGAATGGTGGAGCCGGTGCGAAAATTCGCCACATAGCACTTGGCGTGGACGCCGGC
The DNA here is from genome assembly GCA_045590815.1 of Faecousia sp. Lineage (GTDB taxonomy): Bacteria > Bacillota > Clostridia > Oscillospirales > Oscillospiraceae > Faecousia. The sequence goes on along the minus strand of JAZNRS010000011.1, from coordinate 13,472 downwards.
ATCGGTACGACCGCAGCCGGTCATATGCACCGGATGTCCCACCACCATAGCGGCAGCCTTTTCCATGGTTTCCTGGACGGTGGGCAGATTTTTCTGCATCTGCCAGCCATGATAATCGGTGCCCAGATAAGTCAAAAACAGAGCAATATTGCGCATAAATACCTCACAGACCGAATACTGCCAGCGTGATCACTCCGCTCAGCAGCACCGCACCGATGCCGTAGGTCACAAAATCCAGCAGGCTATAGTGCAGAAGCTTCATTTTGGTGCGGTTGTCGCCGCCGTGGTAGCAGCGGCACTCCATCGCCGTTGCCAGCTCGTCGGCACGGCGGAAGGCGCTGATAAACAGCGGGATCAGAATAGGAACCAGGGCTTTGACCCGCTGGAACAGATTGCCGGATTCAAAATCCGCGCCTCTCGCCTTCTGTGCGGACATGATCTTGTCCGTTTCCTCGATGAGGGTGGGAATAAAGCGCAGAGCAATACACATCATCATCGCCAGCTCATGCACCGGCAGGTGCAGCTTCTTCAGCGGCGACAGCAAAGATTCCAGTCCATCGGTCAAGGCGATGGGAGATGTGGTGTAGGTCAGCAGGAAGGTGCCGGTGACCAGCATCAAGATCCGCACCAGCATGAAAATGGCACGAAATGCGCCTTCCTGGGTGATCTTGATGAATTTCCACGCAAACCAAACGGTGTCGCCTTCTGTCAAAAACAGGTTCAGCACCGCAGTAAACAGCAGAATGATCACCATGGGCTTCAAGCCCCGGACGATGCTCTTGAAGGGGATCCGGGATACCAAAATGCACATCAGCAAAAACGATGCCATCACCCCGTAGCTGATCCAGCTTTTCGCCACGAACAGCGCCACGATATACACCACCAGCATCACCAGCTTGGTGCGCGGATCCAGTCGGTGGATGAAGGAATTTCCCGGGAAAAACTGACCGAGGGTAATATCTTTAAGCATGGCGATTCCCCTCCTTCAGTTGTTTCAGAGCCTCCGTCGCCTGGGCAACGGTATACACCATGGGCACATCCAGTCCCATCTGCCGCAGGCGCAAAAACACCTGGGTCACCTCGGGAATGTCCAGACCCATGGCGATCAGCTCCTCTGCCCGGGCGAAGATCTCGCCGGGGGTGCCGTCCATCGCCAGCTTGGAGCCGTTCATCACCAGCAGCCGATCCGTCAGCCGTGCCACATCGTTCATGGAATGACTGACCATCATAATGGTAGCATTTTTTGCCTTGCGGTATGCCTGGATGTTGCTCAGAATTTCTTCTCTGCCCACCGGGTCAAGACCGGCGGTGGGTTCATCCAGGATCAGAACCTCCGGTTCCATGGCGATGACACCGGCGATGGCCACCCGGCGCTTTTGTCCGCCGGACAGGTCAAAAGGTGACGACTGCAGCTGCTTTTCCGTCAAGCCCACGAAGCCGGCAGCTTCCCGGACACGGCGGTCCACTTCCTCCGCCTTCAAGCCCATATTTTTCGGGCCGAAGGCAATATCCTTATAAACCGTTTCTTCAAACAACTGATACTCCGGGTACTGGAATACCAGACCAACCCGAAAACGGGTCTGACGTACGGTCTTTTTGTTCTTCCAAATATCCTCGCCATCCATCATGACCGTGCCGGAGGTGGGCTTGAGAAGTCCGTTCATGTGCTGCATCAAGGTGGATTTACCGGAGCCGGTATGTCCGATGATGCCGATGAACTCCCCCTTTTCCACAGAAAAGGACACGTCATCCAGCGCCGTATGCTCAAAGGGCGTACCGGCGCTGTAAATATGGGTAAGATTTTGGATCTGTAAAATAGGTGCCAATCCAGATTCCTCCTGGTGCGTCAAACCTTCACCGCATTGTAAAGTGTCTGCGCACATTCTTCGATTTCCAGCTTGTCCAAAGGCAGGTCAAAGCCCACCTGATTCAGCTCATAACACAGCTCCGCCGTTTCCGGTGCCGCCAGACCGATCCTGTGAAGCAGCTCGATCTGGGAAAACACCTGTCCCGGGGTGCCGTCAGCCACCACAGTGCCCTTGTGAAAAACCACCACACGCTGGGCTTTTGCAGCCTCGTCCATGTGATGGGTGATCAGCACGACGGTGATCCCCTTCTCCCGGTTCAGCTTCAGAACGGTGTCCAGCACCTCTCTGCGCCCCTTGGGGTCCAGCATAGCGGTGGGCTCGTCCAGCACGATGCACTTGGGCTCCATGGCGATGATGCCGGCGATGGCGATGCGCTGCTTCTGTCCGCCGGACAGAAGATGGGGGGCGTGCTCCCGATACTCGTACATGCCCACCTGCTTCAGCGCCTGGTCCACCCTTCTGCGGATCTCGGGGCTGGCGATGCCCAGGTTCTCCGGGCCGAATGCCACATCCTCCTCCACCACATTGGCGACGATCTGGTTATCCGGGTTTTGGAAAACCATGCCCACGCTGCGGCGGATCTTCAAAAGCAGATCTTCCTCTGCGGTATCCATGCCGCAGACGTAGACCTTGCCGCCGGTGGGCAGCAGAATGGAATTGAAGTGCTTGGCAAGGGTGGATTTTCCGCAGCCGTTGCCGCCCAAAACCGCAACAAAGCTGCCCTCTTCTACCGTCAGACTCAAACCCTCAAATACGGCGACGCCGGGCGTGTTGTCCACGCCCGGATACTGATAGCTCAATTTTTCTACACGAATGGCTTCGCTCAATGTAGATTCCTCCTTATCGGCTCCCCTGTGAGGGGAGCTGGCAGAAATCTTTGATTTCTGCCTGAGGGATGGTTTCCTCAGATTTTCTCCCCTCCGCCCAGTGTGCTCACTGGGCACCTCCGCTCAAGGGGAGGCTAATTAGGGTGTACAGCGGCCGGTGGAGCCGCAGGGCAGCATGATCCCGGTGGACTTCACCGGCAGACCCAGCTCACCCACGGCGGTCTTACCCCCGTGACCTGCACCGAATACCACATCCGAGGCATAGCCCACCGCAGAGGGGGCAAGTCCGGTGGTATAGGAGTTGATGATCACAAACAGGGGGGTATCCGTCAGCAGCTTGGCGGTTTCCAGCAGGAAGGGATAGAAGCTGGTTTCCATCTTCCAGATCTCGCCGCTGGGACCACGTCCATAGCTGGGAGGATCCATGATGATGCCGTCATACCGGCGACCACGGCGGATCTTCCGCTGGATAAACTTACCGCAGTCGTCCACGATCCAATGGATCGGGCGATCCGCAAGACCGGATGCGATAGCATTTTCCTTCGCCCATGCCACCATGCCCTTGGAGGCATCCACATGGTACACCTCCGCACCGCCTGCGGCAGCAGCCAGGGTGGCACCGCCGGAATAGGCGAACAGATTCAGCACCCGGACGGGGCGCTTCGCCGCAGCCTGCGCCACCGTATCCCGGATAAAATCCCAGTTGGCGGCCTGCTCCGGAAATACGCCGGTATGCTTGAAATTCATAGGTTTTACATTAAAAGTAAGGTAATCCTTATACTTGATCTGCCAGCGCTCGGGCAGGTTATGGTCCGTCCAGCGACCGCCGCCGGTATTGGAACGGACATACCGGGCGTCATAGCGCTTCCAGCCGGTATCGATTCGGGGCGTGTTCCAGATCACCTGAGGGTCGGGGCGCACCAGCAGGTACTTGCCCCAACGCTCCAGACGCTCACCGTCGGTGGCATCCAGGACCTCATAATCTTTCCAAGCATCGGACATCCAGATCATCAGTTTTCTCCTTGAATAAAGTCAATAATTTTGTCCAGCAGGGTCTTATCCCCCTCCGGAGGTGTGGCAGACTCCCCGGGATCTTCCGTAGGCGTATCCGCAGGATCCTCGGTGGGATCCTCGGTGGGATTCTCGGGATCATCCGGGGTTACCGGCTCCTGGGTATCGGGATTATCCACCCAAGGATTGCTTGCCTTGAAATTCTCCCAGGCCTCCTTGGTATGCTTGGTGCAGGTAATGCAGGGACCGGAGCCATCCAGCTCGCCGTTGAAGCCCTTGAAGCCCGCAGGCTCACCGGATCCGTCCACCAGATAGACATACTTACTGTTCAGATATTCCTTCTTCAGACCGTATTTTCCGGCCTTGATCCGCTCATTTACCTCATCCTGGGTCAGCTTCAGCAGACCGGTGCCGGTAAGCTCCAGTTTGCCCACTTCCGCAAACTTCTTGCAGTATTCATTGGCAACAGCCTTACCCTCGGTACAGTAATCCAGGGCGATATGCTTATCGCAGTATTCCTCCGGAATGTCCTCCGGGTACACCAGCACGCTCTCCACCCGGTTGGTATCCCGAATGTCCTTGGTGCAGGCCTTGGTGACCAGCTTGCCGGAATCCAGGCAAACACTCACGGAAACCATGTTATCCTTATTATACATGGGGATCCGGTCCTTGCCCTTGTGGATGGGCTCCATGACCTTCCGCCACAGCACGATGGCAGGGTTCGTCTTGTCGCCCACCAGCTGGATCTGCGCAGGGATCTCGTAGCCGCACCACACCGCTGCCGTATAATGACCGGTGAAGCCGCAGAAATAACGTACCTTATTACTGTTGGTGGTACCGGTCTTGCCGCAGATATCCTGACCGGCAAAGTCAGCCTTGGTACCGGTGCCCCGGCGAACCGCCTCGTCCAGGCAGTAGTTCATATAATCCACGGTCTTTTGGCTCAAGATCTGCTCATAATCCTGGGTGTTATCCAGCACCAGGTTACCCTGGGAATCGTAGACCTTGGTATAGGTTCTGCCCTCCCGGTACACGCCCTTATTGGCAAAGGTGGCATAGGCGCTGGCCATATCCCGGACAGATGCGCCCACAGACAGACCGCCCAGACCCAGAGGTGCGTAGTCCACGTCGGTGGTGCCGTTGGGACCGTTCTCCACCAGACCGGAGATGCGGAACTTCTCCTTGGCGAAGGTATAGCTGTAACGGGTGCCGATAAGATCCAGGGTGTTCACCGCAACGGCGTTCACAGAGCTTACCACGCCGCTCAGAATGGTCTTGCTGCCCACATAATAATTCTCTGCGTTTCTGGGGAATACGCCGCCATCGGTATACTTCAGCGGCATATCCTTAATAACCGTCGCCGGGGAGATCACACCCAGCTCAAAGGCCGGGGCGTACACGCCCACGGGCTTGAAGGAAGAACCCACCTGCTGACGGGCATCCACAGCCAGGTTATAGGCATCGAAGACCACCTTCTCGCCCACACCGCCGGCCATGGCCACGATGTCGCCGGTGCGGTTATCGATGACCACGATGCCCGACTGCAGCTGCTGACCGCCACGGGTCTCGGGGATCTCGTCCAGGTTGGTGTAGATCACATCCACCTGGTTCTGCACCTTCATATCCAGGGTGGTATAAATATGGTAGCCTGCCCGCTGGATCAGCTGGGTATAGACGCCGCGCTGCTCCTTGGACATATTCTCCCACTTCATGCCGTCCCGCTCCGCCAGGTCAGACGCCACGTCCTCCAAAACCGTTTCCACAAACCAGGAATACATATCCTGGGAGGCATTTTCGCTGACCTTGATCTCTTGCTCACATTCCGGGCAGGAATATTTGTCGTCGGTATGGGTCAGAGTCTTGACAGTGCCCTCATAGCCGCACGCGGGATTTTCGCACACAGCCCAGGTATCCTCATGGGCGATGCCGCTCTTGAATACCAGCTCCTGCGCCAAAGCCGCCTGGTATTCCTCCTCCGTGAGGTAGCCCTCATTTCGCATGGACCAGAGGGTATTTTCCTTACGGATATGGTTGCGCTCCGCACCGGACATCAGCTCGCCCTTATATTCAAAGGTGGATGCATAGGGGGAGAAAATGGAGGGGTTATTGGTAATACTGATCAAACAGGCGCATTCCGCGGTGGTCAGGTCCTGCAGCTCCTTGCCGAAATAATGGGCAGCCGCACTCTTGACACCATTTTTCCGGTCACCGAAGTAGATCAGATTCAGATACCACTCCATAATGACCTCTTTATCATAGCGACGCTCGAAATCAACAGCCTTGAAGATCTCCACCACCTTACGGCGGACGGTGACACTGTTGTCGCCGGTCATATTCTTGACCAGCTGCTGGGTGATGGTAGAGCCGCCGGCATCGCCGGTGCCCACGAACATCTTGGCGCAGGCCTTCACCGTGGTGATCCAGTCAACGCCCTGGTGCTCATAAAAGCGCTTGTCCTCGATAGCCACTGCCGCTTGGATCAGATCCTCCGGGATCTCATCATAGGTCGCCCACTCACGGTCTGTGGTGGAGGCGTAGATCTTCTGCAGCTCCTGGATGTTGCCGTCGGCATCCACATAGTGCATATAAGAGGTTTCGTCCAGGTCATAATTATCCTTGACGATCTCCGCATCCGCATGGATATCCTCCTGCAGATAGCCGCCCAGCAGACCGATCAGCACAAAGCCGCAGATCACAACGATCATCAAAACCGTCGCCGCTGCCGCCAGGGCTACTTTAACCAACGAAACGGCCACCGTCCACACCTTGCCCAAAAGGCTCAAGGACCAATGGGGCTTCCAGGACTGCCGCTTCTGCTTCTTCTTTTTGCTCTTTTCCTCGGACATATCGATACCTCCATAACAGCGGCCATAGGGCCGATGCGGTGATAATGGCATAAATGTACAACACTAGTCGTACCATTATAGCATACCCAGAAGGAAAACGAAAGACCCAAAATGTTAATAAACGTTAAAATTCCACTGAATTTACATTATTATATAATGTATATCCCTGCCGTCGCCGGAAATACTAGGTCCGAAAGGAGCGACGGCGATGAAATACAGAAAATTTTCCGGGATTTTATGCGGGGCGTTGATGGCGGTTTATCTGTTGGGCGTGCACGAGGGAAAGATCGCCCTGTGGAGCGGCGACGACCCGGAGCCTATCAAGGTATTCCCCTACCGGGTGTCCATGCTGCCAAAAAAGGAACGGCAGATGCTCAAAGAGGGCATCGAGGTGGAATCTCTGGATGAGCTTTACCGACTGGCTGAGGCTTATCTTTCCTGAGGTGCCATTTTCCTCTTGATTTTACGAAGAAAAAACAGTACAATATTCATACAAGGATTTCCCGAAAGGAGTATGGATCATGTCTGATGAATTTGGTTCTGACTTTATGACCATCGTAGACGAGGACGGCACGGAATATGAACTGGAGGTCCTGTCTACCTTAGAATACAACGGCTTTACCTACCTGGCAGTGATCCCCGCCGGCGGCGAGGAGGAGCTGAAAATGGAGGTAAGCATCCTTAAATCCGTGGAGGAGGACGGCGAACCCATCCTTACCGCCATCGAAGATGAGGCGGAGCTGGAGGCGGTCTATGATCTGATCATGGATGCTCTCTACGAGGAAGAGGACGAGGAAGAATAAAAATCATCGTGTCATTCCGAGCCAGTGCTCACACTGGCGTGGGAATCTCCTATACTTTTTGCCACCCCTATTCCGGGGGATTGCCACACCAGCCTGCGGGCTGGTTCGCAATGACAAGGTAAACTTACTTGCCTGCTTGGTGCGTGATGTGTCCTTTTGGACCCACATTTATTACTTGGGATGTTAGTTTCCCGTCCTGTTTGCAGACCTCCCGCTTACGCTATGACGATAAGTGGACGTTGGGAGCAGTAATGGCCGGGAGCGGCGACCCACCTGCCTTTTCGTGCAGGTCATAACTGGATGCACACGGCCAAAGCGGGTCTTTCGTGGGATAAACAGCTGTTTGTCCCACGTTTTTTTATGGTCAAAATGTAAAATTTTTATTTTTCTGTGAATTTTGTTAAAAAGGCACTTGAAAGGACGGATCAAATCGGTTATAATGCTTAGGTCTATGCGCCACCCTAGTTGGCCGGACTCTACCACTAGGACTATGAGAGGAAATGATAACCATGAGTGCATCCAGCAAGAAGAAGCTCCGCAAGGAGCAAAAAATTGCCACTGCTACCGAAAAGCAGAAGGCGGCTAAGAAAGAAGCTACCAAGCTGAAGATCTATACAGCTACGTTTTGGATCGCCCTGGTGCTGTGCGTCTGCCTGGTGGCAGGCCTCGCCCTGAAGGCTCCCATCACTACCCTGGCAAAGAAGGTCACCACCGCCGTCGTTATCGGCGACCACAAGCTGACCAATACCGAGCTGAATTACTTCTACATCGACTCCATCAACGAGTACTGCAACCAGTATAGCGCCTACCTGAGCTATTTTATGGATACCAGCAAGCCCCTGGATGAGCAGGATTACGGCGATGGCAAGACCTGGGCCGATGCCTTCCTGGACATGGCCATCGACAGCGCCAAGAACACCTACGCTCTGTATGATGCCGCTATCGCCGCAGGCCACCAGCTGTCTGAGGAAGAGCAGGCATCCGTGGACGAGCTGTACGAGAGCATGGAGCCCACTGCCAAGAAGGCCGGCTACAAGAATGTCAACGGCTATCTGAAGGCTTACTACGGCGCAGGTTCCAGCGAGAAGACCTACTGCGAGTACTACGAGGTCACCGTCCTGGCCAGCTCCTACTACACCAAGTACGCCGCTGATCTGAAGGACAGCTACGACGAGCCTGCTCTGCGTGAGTACGAGAAGGACAAGGAATACGAGTACAACTCCTACACCTATCTGAGCCACTTCCTGAGTGTTGACGATTTCAAGACCGGCGGCACCAAGGACGACAAGGGCAACATGACCTACTCCGATGAGGAGATCAAGGCTGCCGAGAAGGCTGTGGAAGAGGCTGCCAAGGAGCTGGCTGTCGAGGCCAACAACACCAAGGATAAGCTGAACGCCGCCATCGGTGCTCTGGAGCACTCCATGGAGGAAGCTGAGGAAGAATCCAAGGAAGAGTCTAAGGAAGAATCCAAGGAAGAGTCAAAGGAAGAGTCAAAGGAAGAATCCAAGGAAGAGACCAAGGAAGAGGAGCACAAGCACTCTACCGCTACCGAAAACAAGGACGTCCTCTACTCCAAGGTCAACTCCGTCATGCAGGAGTGGCTGCGCAGCGCTGACCGCAAGACCGGTGACATCACCTACCTGAAGAGCGCCACCACCTCCACCGATTCCGACGGCAAGGAAACTGAGACTCTGAAGGGCTACTACATCGTGGTTTACCAGGGTGTCAACGACAACACCTACAAGCTGCCCAACGTCCGTCACATTCTGATCAGCTTCGAGGGCGGCACCACCGATTCCGATGGCAACACCACCTACTCCGCCGCTGAGAAGGAAGCCGCACGCAAGGAAGCTTACGCCATCCTGGACGGCTGGGTCGCCGAGTACGGCGCTAACCTGGCAGACCAGGAGAAGGGCGAAAAGGCCTTCGCCGAGCTGGCTGAGAAGCACTCCACCGACCCCGGCTCCAACACCAACGGCGGTCTGTACGAGGAGATCGTTCCCGGTCAGATGGTCACCACCTTCAACGACTGGTGCTTCGATTCCGAGCGCAAGGTCGGCGACACCGGCGTTGTGGCTACCGAGTATGGCTACCATGTGATGTACTACTCCGAGCCCAGCGACATCAACTACCGCGACTACATGATCACCTCTGCCAAGCTGCAGGAGGAGATCAACAAGTGGCAGGAGAACCTGAACAACTCCATCAGCCTCACCCGGAAGAACACCTCCTTCATCGAAGGCGGTCTGGTTCTGAACTCCGGCAGCTCTTCCTCCACCTAATGAATAATTTCGCCTCCTGGGGAGAAAATCTCCTCAGGAGGCGATCTTTTTGAAATGGCGTTCTATCCTTGCGGGAATTGCCGCCGGAGCGGTAAATGGCTTGTTTGGTGCCGGCGGCGGAATGGTTCTCATTCCCCTTCTCAAAAACAGCGATCTGACCCAGGATGATATCTTCGCCAGTTCCATCGTGATCATCCTGCCCATGTGCATCATTTCCCTGCTCCCCCGATCGCCGTTGCCCTGGGCACAGGCTTTCCCCTACCTCATAAGCGGCACCATCGGAGGAATTCTGGCGGCGATGCTTGGAAAATACATTCCGGTCAAATGGCTGCACCGATTTCTTGGGGCACTGATTCTGTATGGAGGCATCCGATATTTATGGTAGACTGGATCGTTGGCGCCGTTTTGGGCTTTCTCACCGGTCTCGGCACCGGCGGCGGAAGTCTGTTGGTGCTATGGCTGACCTTGTTCATTGGTATGGATGATCAAACCGCCCGAACCATCAATTTGATGTTCTTCCTCCCCGCTGCACTCATCGCCACCCTTCTGCGGCTTCGCAAGCGCTGCATTCCCTGGAAGAAAATAATCCTGCCGATCCTGGCAGGCAGCGCAAGCGCTACACTTTTCGCCATGATCGGCAGGAATCTGGACACGACGGTTTTGCGAAAACCCTTCGGTCTTTTGTTGATCTTTATGGGGCTGCGGGAACTGTTTTACCGGGAGCGGAACCCCAAATAGCCCTCTAAAATCAAGGAAGCAGCCACCGCATCCACGGTATTTTTCCGCTTCTTGCCGTGATAATTGTGGTCATTGAGGATCTGATGGGCCTCCACGGTCGTCCGGCGTTCATCCCACAAGATGACCTTCATGCCGGTCTTCTCCTCCAGCCGCTGGGCAAACTCCCGGCACAGCTCCGCCCGGGGACCTTCCGTGCCGTTCATATTCTTTGGCAGCCCCATCACGATCTCACTGACGCCGTTTTCCTTTACCAGCCGGTCGATCTCCACAAGCGTCTTTTCCGGATTCCGGCTGTGGATCACCGTGGTAGAGCCCACGATGCTGCACAGCAGATCCGACATGGCAATACCGGTACGGGCATCGCCGTAATCAACCGCCAAAACTCTCATAATGTTCTCCTTTGCACCGCAGTCAGCTTGACTGCGTTTTTTTCTTTATTATATCGAAGATGCCCCAAAATGCAAATGTTTTTTCCGGGTAAAAAAGCCGCAAAATACGCAAAAAAGTTGTTGACTCCCGGAATATTCTGTGATAGAATAGCTCTACCTGTGAAAAAGGGCTTTCTTGTTGCGCCCATTTTTCAGCCCCGGAGCGGTGATTGTAGTGAACCGCTTCCTAAATTCTTTCCTAGCCGGGGTGATACAGGGAGGCAATTTTTAAGGAGGTGCCGTTATGCGCGTTAAAGTCACTTTGAGATGCTCTGAGTGCAAGCAGAGAAACTACAATTCCATGAAGAACAAGAAGAATGATCCCGACCGTCTCGAGATGAAGAAGTATTGCAGATTCTGCAAGAAGCACACCACCCACAACGAGACCAAGTAAGGAGGCCCAACAATGGCTGAGAACAAGAAGGAAAATTGGTTCAAGAAAACCTGGGGTGCCATCTGCAAGTACTTCCGTGAGCTCAAGAGCGAGCTGAAGAAGGTCGTTTGGCCCACCCCCAAGCAGGTCCTGAAGAACACCCTGATCGTTGTTGCTTGCGTACTGGTCGTTGGCATCTTCGTGTGGCTGTTCGACTTCGTTGCCGGCAAGGGCATCGAGGGTCTGTTCAATCTTCTCCCCCACAACCACGCTTAATTTAGGTAACTGGTCATGGCTGAGAATGCAAAGTGGTATGTAGTCCATACCTACTCCGGTTATGAAAACACTGTAAAGGCCACCATCGAAAAGACCGTGGAAAGTCGCCAGCTGCAGGATGTGATCCTGGCCATCTCCATCCCCATGGAGACCGTCACCGAGATCACCGAATCCGGTGTCAGCAAGACCTACGATCGTAAGGTCTACCCCGGCTACGTTCTGGTCAAGATGGTTTACAGTGACGATACTTGGCACGTCATTCGGAATATCCGCGGTGTGACCGGCTTCGTGGGTTCCTCCAGCAACGATCCTACTCCCCTCACCGAGGACGAGGTCTACGCCATGGGCGTGGAAAAGAAAGAGATCATCGTCAATTACGAAGTGGGCGACACCGTCCGCATCTTGGATGGTCCTCTTACCTCCTTCACCGGCACCGTGGACAGCATCGATGTGGACAAGAACTGCGTCAACGTTATCGTTTCCATGTTTGGCCGCGAGACCTCTGTCGAGTTTGAGCTCGACATGATCGAGGTCGTTTCCCAGTAAACGCATCGGATCGGTAATCCGACCGGAACGTGGGAGGGGTAAAATGCCCCGAAAATATGCGCAAAAGCGCATCAACACCACATTTTATTCAGGAGGTGCTTATCATGGCACAGAAAGTCACTGGTATTATCAAACTTCAGATCAACGCCGCTAAGGCTACCGCTTCTCCCCCTGTAGGCCCCGCTCTGGGCCAGCACGGTGTTAACATCGCTGCTTTTATCAAGGAATTCAACGCCCGCACCAAGGACATGGAGGGCTACAAGATTCCCGTCGTCATCACCGTTTACGCTGACCGCAGCTTCACCTTCATTACCAAGACTCCCCCCACCCGCCTGCTGGTTATGAAGGCTGCCGGTCTGAACGGCGGTTCCGGCGTTCCCAACAAGAACAAGGTCGGCCCCATCACCAAGGCTCAGGTCACAGAGAACGCCAAGACCAAGATGCCCGATCTGAACTGCCACACCCTGGAGGCTGCTGAGTCTCAGGTTGCCGGCACCTGCCGCTCCATGGGCGTCACCGTTGTTGACTAATTGATAATTGTTGCCCGGGATTTTCCCGGAAATGTGGGAGGATTATTCCGCATCACCACTATATAGGAGGATAACAAAGTGTTTAGAGGCAAAAAGTATCAGGAGAGCGCGAAGCTGATCGACCGCTCTGTTCAGTATGATCCCAACGAAGCCCTGGATCTGGTTGTGAAGGGTGCTTCTGCTAAGTTCGACGAGACCGTCGAGCTGCACATCAAGCTGGGTGTCGACTCCCGTCACGCCGACCAGCAGGTCCGTGGCGCTGTCGTTCTGCCCAACGGCACCGGCAAGACTCGCCGTGTGCTGGTGTTCACCAAGGACGCCAAGGTTGACGAGGCTAAGGAAGCCGGCGCTGATTACGTCGGCGGCATGGAGTTGGTTGAGAAGATCACCAAGGAGAACTGGTTCGAGTTCGACGTGGTCGTCGCTTCCCCCGACATGATGGGTATCGTTGGCCGTCTGGGTAAGGTTCTGGGCCCCAAGGGTCTGATGCCCTCCCCCAAGGCTGGCACTGTGACTCCCAACGTCGGCGCTGCCGTCAAGGAGATCAAGGCCGGTAAGGTCGAGTACCGTCTGGACAAGACCAACATCATCCACTGCCCCATCGGCAAGGTGTCTTTCGGCGCTGAGAAGCTGCTGGAGAACATGGATACTCTGGTCAAGGCTGTTGTGAAGGCTAAGCCCGCCGCTGCCAAGGGTCAGTATATCCGTTCCTGCACCGTCGCTTCCACCATGGGCCCCGGTGTTAAGGTTTCTACCACCAAGTACGGTAACTAATCAGTAACAAACCCCCGAAAGCTTAGCTGAACTGCACCCCATTTGTTAGACAAGTATGATATAATACTTGTACTAAGAAATGGGGTGTTTTTCTATGCCTAAAGGAATACCAAACAAGCGATACACAGGCGAGTTTAAGCAGATGGTTGTAGAAACCATGATACGGG
>JAZNRS010000010.1:0-2610 GCA_045590815.1 Faecousia sp. | reverse complement strand
GTCATTCTGAGCGAGCGTCAGCGAGTCGAAAAATCTACGCATTTCGTCTACTTTTTAGATAAAATCGGTGCGTAGATCCTTCGACTTCGCTATGCTACGCATAGCTTCGCTCAGGATGACATCCCTAACTTAATGACATTGAGGGAACTCCGGGGGTGCGGTATTATGCTTCGTAGCCCATGGGGTTTTTGCTCTGCCAGTTCCAGGAGTCCCGGCACATATCCTCCAGGGTGTGGGTGGCTTTCCAGCCCAGGACGGTTTCGCTCTTTGCCGGGTCTGCGTAGCAGGTGGCGATGTCGCCGGGGCGGCGGGGAGCAATCTCGTAGGGCAGCGGTACGTTGTTGACATTTTTGAAGGCGTTGACCATGTCCAGCACGCTGTAGCCGGTACCGGTACCCAGGTTGAATACCTCGCAGCCCGGATTCTGGGTGACGTACTTCACCGCCGCAACGTGTCCACGAGCCAGATCAACCACATGGATGTAGTCCCGGACGCCGGTGCCGTCGTGGGTGTCGTAATCGTTGCCGAATACATTCAGCTTTTCCCGTCTGCCGATGGCAACCTGGGTGATGTAGGGCATCAGATTATTGGGAATGCCACGGGGATCTTCGCCGATCATGCCGCTTTCGTGGGCACCGATGGGGTTGAAGTAGCGCAGCAGCACGATGCCCCACTCCTTGTCCGCATTTGCCATGCCGGAGAGGATCTGCTCGGTCATGTACTTGGTCCAGCTGTAGGGGTTGGTGCAGCCGCCGGTACGGGAATCTTCCCGCAGGGGCATCTCGTTGTCGGCGGTGTACACGGTGGCAGAGGAGGAGAAAATGATATTTTTCATCCCCACTTCTTTCATAACTTTCGTCAAAACCAGGGTTGAATTCAAATTATTGTCGTAATATTCCCAAGGCATGGCGACGCTTTCGCCCACCGCCTTCAGACCGGCGAAATGGATGACGCAGCCGATGTCATGGCTGGCGAAGATCTTGCGCAGCAGCGCCTCGTCCCGAACGTCGCCCTCGTAGAAGGTCAGCGTCTTGCCGGTGAGGGCCTGGACCCGATCCAGACTCTTGGGGTTGGAGTTGCGCAGATTGTCGATGACGATGACCCCGTAGCCCTCGTTCAGCAGCTCCAGGCAGGTGTGGGAGCCGATATAGCCGGCACCGCCGGTGACCAATACATTCATGATGGTGACCTCCTTGGCATTTTTTGTTCATTTTACATCAAAAGGGGGAAAAATGCAAGTCTGGGCTGTAGTTTTTCTTGCTATTTCGCCCGTGTGACGATATAATGGAATGGAAAGTAATTATGGAAAGATAAATGATTGTTTACATTACTAAATGTGTCGCACCTCCGGTGCGACAGCGCCCGCAGGGCGCAAAGGCTTCCCCCTGGGGGGAAGCTGGCAAAAATCTTTGATTTTTGACTGATGAGGGGTCAAACAGCAGGTTTTGCGGTCTGTAAAACCCCTCATCCGCCTCCTTCGGAGGCACCTTCCCCCCAGGGGGAAGGTCTTGTAAACAATCATTTACAGAGGGATCCCTATGAACAAAAAACATATCCTCCTGTTGACCACCGGCGGCACCATCGCCTCCATGCCCGGTGACGACGGTCTGCAACCCCATCGCAGCGGTGTGATGGAACGGGAGCTGCAGCAGCTGGGCACTTATTATGACATTACCGTCCGGGACGTGATGTGCCTGGACTCCTCCAACATCCGTCCCCAGGAGTGGCAGTCCATCGCCCGGGAGGTTTTTGACCAGCGGAGCGGTTACGACGGCATCGTGGTGTCCCACGGCACCGATACCATGGCATACACCGCCTCCGCCGTGACCTTCATGCTGCCGGACATCGATGTGCCGGTGGTATTCACCGGCTCCCAGCTGCCTTTGGCGGACGTGCTGAGCGACGGACCGGACAATCTGCGCACCGCCTTTGCTATGGCTGCGGCAGGTCATCCCGGCGTGTTTCTGGCATTCGACCGGAAGGTAATGCTGGGCAGCCGTGCGGTGAAGGTTCGTGCCACGGGCTTCTCCGCTTTCGAGAGTGTCAACGCCCGTTACGCCGCACAGATCACCGGTCTGGGTCTGCAGGTGGACGACCGGATCATCCCCCGGATCAAAGGACCTGCCCGTTTGGTGGACAGCATCAGCGACGAGGTATTTTTGCTGAAGCTCACCCCCGGTCTGTCCCCGAAGATCTTCGATGCCCTGGTGGGCATGGGCTACAAGGGCATCGTCATCGAGGCCTTCGGACTTGGCGGTGTGAATGTGCTAAACGAAGGGCTCAGCGGCATCAAGGCCGCCATGGACGCAGGCATTTCCGTGGTCATCACCACCCAATGCCTCTACGACAGCGCCAATCTGCAGGTGTACCAGGTGGGCAACAAGCTGCTGGAGCTGGGGGTCATTCAAGGCAGAGATATGACCACCGAGGCGGCTATGACCAAGCTCATGTGGGCCATCGGTCAGGGCATGAGTCAGCGGGAGATCCGCAAGCTCTTTGCCATTGACCTGGCAGGCGAGGTAACACCCTAAAAGCGTAGGGGAGGATGGCCACATCGGCCCCATTATAAAACGAAATGACAGTGGGGCCGTGTGGGGATCGGGCAAGGCC
>JAZNRS010000009.1:0-5450 GCA_045590815.1 Faecousia sp. | reverse complement strand
CACCGGCTTCCACCTGAAGAAGGGCAAGCTGTGGACGGCGGTGAAATGGGCATACACCATGTTCTTTGTGATCCTGGGCTGGGTGCTGTTCCGTGCGGAGAGCATCCCCGAGGCGATCCGGTACATGGGCTATATGTTCGGTGCAGGCAGAAGTGTCATCGACGGTATGTTTACCGGCTACCTGGCGCAGTACGGTCTGCTGCTGATCATCGGCGCATTCTTCTGCACGCCGGCGCTGAAGCTGTTGACGGCAAAAGTGAAAAAGAACGCGGTTACGGATATTTTGCAGGCGCTGCTGCTGTTTGGACTGTTTGTGCTGTGTATCGCCAGCCTGGTCAGCAGCTCCTATAATCCGTTTATCTATTTCAATTTCTAAGGCAGGTACACAATGAAGAAATTTAACGCTAATATTATTCTTTTTGTGCTCGCCTTTCTGTTTTTGGTGTTGGGATTTAGTCTTCAGTATGTGAATGAAATAAAGTATCGCTTGGCAGAATTTATCTTTGTTGATATTCCCCAATGGGATGCAACATGTCTGAATGAATTCACAGATGATATAGATAATATTTCCACCAAGGAACTTCGTTATCATGATCAGATGATGGATGTGAATTCTGTCCTGCAAGGTGGATTAAATATTCATATTATCGTCAAGGATAGTGATACCATCGTCAAGACGAATACCGGTTCGTTGATCAGATTGACCAGATACATTCCTGAGTCTGATATTAAGGAGAGTGTTGATCGGGTACAGATACTGCATCAGGCCTCTACTGCAGCAGGTGCGGATTTCCTATATGTGGCGGTACCTCAAAAAGGGTACAATCTTTCCATACCCGAAAATTCAACAAATTACGCTACCCAAAACTATGACATGCTCATCGAACTTCTTGACGATGCAGAAATTCCAACTCTGGATTTGGCAAAAGAGATGTCTGAAGCGGATCTGATGAATGAAGACGCATATTTTATCACAGACCATCATTGGAAGCCGGAAATTGCTTTCTGGGCAAATACTAAAATATGCGAAGCTTTACAAGAAAATTATGGTTTTTCTTACAACGCTCAATACGCCAATATCGACAATTATACGACCACAAGATATGAAGGTTATTTTCTGGGATCCTATGGAAAAAAGGTAGGTACTTATTTTGCGAAAGGCGGTGCGGATGATTTTACACTTATCGTACCGAATTTCCAAACCAATCTGACAGAAAGCCGGCCTTTTGTGAATGCCGAGCGAACCGGTGAGTTTACCAAGTCTGTCTTGTTTATGGAAAATCTCGAAGAGAAAAACTTCTACGAATTGAACACCTACGTTACATACGGCGGTGGCGATTTCCGTCTGCAGATCATCAAGAACAATCTCAACTCGGATGGAAAGAAGATCGTTGTTCTTCGTGATTCCTTTGCTTGTGCGGTAACGCCTTTCCTTGCACTGCAGGCCGATGAATTACACATTATTGATCTTAGAGATTTTATTCCCTATGAAGATATCAGTGTTCTGGACTATATTAATGAGATTCAGCCGGATTATGTATTGACCATTTACGGCGGTGCAGAAGCTGTAGCGGATTCAGGCAGACACAATTATCACTAATATATTGGCAGTGTATGGAAGCTCCTGCCGCCCTTCATTTATTTCCATACTTGATGGAGGTGAAAGACCTTGAAATTTAATAAAAATATCATTCTTTTTGTGCTGGCGATGCTTTTTATTCTGGCTGGCTTTACGGCGCAATATATCAATGATCTGAAGTACATCCTTATTTCCAATGTGACCCAGAATGCGGATGCGGCAGAGGATATTCGCACCATGCTGAGCCAGATTGACGAGGTGACTTCGAAAGAAACCCGTTATCATGGTTTCATGATGGATCTGAATTCCTATGCCCAGCGATTGGAAAATATCCGCCTGGTTCAGAAAACCGAAACCGGCATCATTGCCCGGACGGATGAGGACTCCTTGGTGGAGCTGCAGATCAGGTCGTTTTCCGACGAGGATTTGGAGATCATCACCGATAAGGTAGCCCAATTGCAGGATGCGGCACAGAAAAACGACGCGGAATTTTTGTACATCGTGGCACCGAGAAAAACCCATGCCATGGATGTTCCCGAAAATGCGGTGGATTACCGTAAGGAAAATCTTGCGACCTTCATGGAAAAGCTGGATGAAAAGAATATCAATACCCTGGATCTGTGCGAAATCTTACGGGCTGAGAACCGGCTGAATGAGTCGCTGTATTTCAAAACCGACCATCACTGGAAGACAGAAGTGGGCTTTTGGGCATCCGGCGTGATCTGTGACGAGCTGAATGCGCGATACGGCTTCGACTATGATCCGGCCTTTACAGACCTTTCCAACTACGATGTTACGGTCTACGAGGATTTGTTCCTGGGCTCCTACGGAAAGAAAGTCGGTCAGTATTTCGTTCCCGGCGGATTGGACGATTTCACGCTGATATCTCCCACCTTTGAA
Organism: Faecousia sp.; assembly: GCA_045590815.1. Lineage (GTDB taxonomy): Bacteria > Bacillota > Clostridia > Oscillospirales > Oscillospiraceae > Faecousia. Next base: position 2,971 of record JAZNRS010000009.1, on the reverse strand, counting down.
ACGGATTTTACCGTGACGGACTCCAATTCCACACAGATCCTCAATGGCGATTTCAGTCAGACCCTGCTTTTGATGGACAAGCTGAATGTCACGGATTACTATCGATCAAACGTATACGGTGTATACAGAATCGATATCGGACGTCAGCAAGCCATAAAAAACAATTTGAACACCGAGGGCAAAAAAATCCTGATCATTGAGGATTCCTACGGTTGTGTCGTCACCCCGTTCCTTGCGCTCAATGCGTCTGAGATCCATACCATCGATACCCGCCGCTTGATCAAGGAAGATAATATCAACATCTATGACTATATGGAACAATACGATCCGGATTACGTTCTTGTTCTCTACGCCGGCATCGAAGATGTGCCGGACGGCTACGGTCGTTATGACTTCGGATAAGATCCATACAACCATCCCGCCAGGATTTGTGGCGGGATGATTTTTTGCGGTCTGTAAGAAGGCACCGTGCCCCTATGTTTGCGCCAAAATGATTGCACAAAAATCGCTTTTCGCCACTCTACTGACAGTGGAGTGGCGTTTTCTACTGTCCGTAGAGCGACTCCCCTAAAAAACGGGTGACTTTTCAGCTTTTTTCCGCTATGCTGATGGCAGAAGTTGAAGAATCAATGAGTCAAAAGGAGTACATTTATGTCGAACTATAAAATCATCACCGACTCCGCCTGCGACCTGCCTGAGCAGATGCTCGCCCAGCTGGATGTGACGGTGACCCCGTTGTACGTCACCCTCAAGGGAGAAAACCTCCCCGACACCGTCGCCGACGACAAGATCAAGTCCGTATACGACGATCTGCGGGCCGGCGAGGTGGCTGTCACCAGCGCTGCCAATCCCGAAGCTTGGCGCAACGTGCTCCAGCCGGTGCTGGCAGAGGGCAAGGATGCCTTGATCATCGCCTTTTCCTCCGGTCTGAGCACCACCTATCAGAGCGCCGTCATCGCCGCCGATGAGCTGGCGGAGGAGTACCCCGATCGGAAGATCCGGGTGGTGGACGGTCTGTGCGCCGCCCTGGGTCAGGGTCTGCTGGTGTACCACACCTGCAAAATGCGGGATTCCGGACTGGATCTGGATGCCCTCGCCGCCTGGGTGGAGAACAATAAGCTGAATCTGTGCCACTGGTTCACCGTGGATGACCTGGTGTATCTGAAGCGGGGCGGACGGGTCAGCGCCGCATCCGCCATGCTGGGCACCATGCTGAACATCAAGCCGGTGCTTCATGTGGACGACAACGGCAAGCTGATCAATATGCAGAAGGTTCGTGGCCGGAAGGCCTCCATCGATGCCCTGGTGAACAAGATGGTGGAGCTGGGCGAGGGCTGGGACAATGAGGTGGCGTTCATCTGCCACGCCGACTGCCTGGAGGACGCCCAGAAGCTGAAGGCGCTGGTGCAGGAAAAGACCGGTGTGCAGGAAGTGTTCATCGGCAATTTGGGTGCGGTGATCGGCGCCCATGCCGGTCCCGGCACTTTGGCGCTGTTCTTTATGGGCAGTAAGCGGTAATAAAACGAAAGGGAGGGTCGCTGACCCTCCCTTTATATCGTAAATGATTGTTTATATGTGCAACGCAATCGTAGGGCGGGGGCTTGCCCACGCCGTGTCGCACCTGCGGTGCGACAGCGCCCGTAGGGCGCAAAGGCTTCTCCCTGGGGTGTTGCAGAGCACAGCGAATCAAAATAGCCGCTTGCCGGGGACAAGCGCACCTCTACAAATAGCTGGCATAAATCTTTGATTTTTGACTGATGAGGGGTCAAACAGTGGGTTTTGCAGTCTGTACAACCCCTCATCCGCCTCCTTCGGAGGCACCTTCCCCCCAGGGGGAAGGCTTATAAACAATCATTTACCGCATAAAAAATCCCGGTGATGAGGCATCATCACCGGGACATTTTTATGCACGGGGCTCGATCATTGAAAACCGCTGCAGGGTCATGGGGAATTCGATGCCCAGGGGGCGGTACAGATTCAAGCTGACCGTATCCGTCAGCACCAGAGTATCATCCTCGCCGGTCTGGAAGCCGTATGCCTCATAGGCGCCGTCGCCCATGGACAGATACAGCTTGCCGTCCTCCACATAGTAATCGCCGGTGCGGTCCAGCAGGGCAATCCGGGGGGAAAGGCTCAAATTCTTCACGAAATTCTCCGCATCCAGCTGTGCGACCGCCTGCTCCTTCTCCCAGGCCTCGGCGATCTTGTCGTCCTTCATACCCTGTTCCTTGCTCTCGCCGATGAACTGCTTGTGGTAGCTCTCAAACATGTAGCTTACCACAGCCTCCTCGTATTCCGCCAGAATGCTGTCAGCATCGCCGGTGGATATGGTAAACGCGCCGTTGTCCAGGAACACATAGGTGATGGGGATGATCCATTCGCCCTCCAGGTCAGTCAGATGGAGCAGACTGCCGTCCAGCACCAGGTTATAGATCCAGTTGCCCTCCACATCGAAGCACAGCACCGGGTCGTACTTATCGTTGGCCATGGTGGGCTCTGTGGGTTCGGTGGTAGGCTCGGTGGTAGGTTCGGTAGTGGGCTCGGTGGTGGGAGCCGTGGTGGTAGGAGCGGTGGTGGTCACGTCAGCCGGCTCCTCACTGCCGCAGGCAGTCAATGCCAGCAGCATCATAATTGCCAGAAAAATGGCAAAAAAACGTTTCATTTTCCTTCCTCCTTACGTTTTATACAAGAATTGTAGCCCTTTTTGTGCGTATTGTCAATATGGACAAAGTGAATTTTTGCTGATATACTTATAGTGGAGATGAAGGCGTAAATGATTGTTTATATTAGTAACCCCATCGTAGGGCAAGGGCATGCCCTTGCCGTTTGCGGCTGTAAGCCGCAGAGCGCCGCTTGCGGCGCAAAGGCTCCCTTGTGCAAAGGGAGCTGTCAAAAATCGGCCCTTCGGAACCGATTTTTGACTGAGGGATTGTTTGCTGATCCCCTATAATTTTCCGTTTTTCCAATTGAT
>JAZNRS010000008.1:0-3496 GCA_045590815.1 Faecousia sp. | reverse complement strand
TATTTTTGCGCCTGCGGCGACGGGCGGCAGATTGCCGCCCCTACGACCCGCCCTTATATTTTTTGCGCCTGCGGCGACTACAAAAGCATTGTTTGTAGGGACCGGCGTCCTCGACGGTCCAGCAAAAGCAGAGAAGGACTGTCCGGAGGTCAGTCCCTACAATAAGAACACACCATCGGTGACGGGCGGCAGTTTGCCGCCCCTACGAAAGCATAATCGTAGGGGCGGATGCCCACATCCGCCCGCGGGCGGGTCGATGCCCCGCCCCTACAAGGTTTTGGGCGGCAGATTGCCGCCCCTACAATGCGATATTGCCCGGGCGGCGGATTGCCGCCCCTACGATGCGCCTTGAGGCGAAGGGAGGGTCAAGACCCTCCCCTACAGGGAAAATTAGCCGTAGGGGCGGATGCCCACATCCGCCCACGGGCGGGTCGATGCCCCGCCCCTACGATGAACGGGACGCATTCACCCTACGATGAACGGGACGCATTCAATTTCTTGCCTTTCGTGAAATTTTGTGCTAAAATGTGTCCATTACACGCAAGGAGTACCATCATGGGACAGATTTCTTATGCCGAAACCCTTTCCCGGTTGATCCAGGTGGAAACCGTTTCTGTCAGCGGTGAGCAGGATACCGCCAAGTTCCACCGCTTCCATCAGCTTCTCCGGGAGGTCTTCCCCCATATCTTCGCCGCCTGCCAATTCGAGGAATTTAACGGCAGCATCCTGCTTCGCTGGCGTGGCAGCACCGATGCCACGCCCATTTTGCTGATGAACCATCACGATGTGGTGGAAGCATCCGGCGACTGGACATATCCTCCCTTCTCCGGTACCATTGCCGACGGTAAGGTCTGGGGTCGGGGCACATTGGACACCAAGGGCGGTCTTTTTGCCATGCTGCAGGCCGCCGAGGAGCTGTCCGCTGCCGGTTTCGTCCCCAAGCAGGACATCTACTTCTTCTCCGCCTGCACCGAAGAGTGCGACGGCTCCGGGGCGGACACCGTTTCCCGGATCCTGGAGGAGCAGGGCATCCGTTTTTCCATGGTTTTGGACGAAGGCGGCATGATCCTGGAAGAGCCCATCGGCGGTGCCAAGGGCACCTTTGCCATGGTGGGTCTGGGTGAAAAGGGCTGCGCCGATCTGAAATTCATCGCCCGTTCCCCCGGCGGACACGCCTCCGCCCCGGGTAAGGACACCCCCTTGGTGCGGTTGGGCAAATTCATGGCCGCCGCCGAAAAGAGCAAGCTGTTCCCCTCGGATATCAGTCCCGTGGTCTGTCGGATGTTCCAGACCGTAGCCGCAACCATGGATCAGCCGCTGAAATTTGTCCTGGGGCACCCGAAGCTATTCAAACCGGTACTGCTGAAAGCGATCCCCAAGGTATCCAACGCCGCCGGTGCCATGCTGAAAACCACCCTGGCATTCACCATGGCTTCCGGCTCCGACGGCTCCAACGTCCTCCCCCAGGAGGCATGGGTCATTGGCAATATGCGCCATTCTCACCACCAGGGCAAAGACGCAAGCATCGCCGCGATCCGGGATCTGGCAGCAAAATTCCACATTGAAACACAAGTGCTGTCCCCCGGCTTCGCCTCCACACTATCCAGTCCCGACAGCGATGCTTTCCGTCTGGTGGAGCAGGCGGTGAGCCATGCCTACCCCGGCGTGATCACTTCCCCCTACCTCATGACCGCCGCCAGCGACTGCCGGTTTATGAGCCGGGTATCGGAAAATTGCCTGCGGTTCGTCCCCTTCAAGATCTCCCAGGAGCAGCTTGACAGCGTCCACGGCATCGACGAAAATGTGGACATTTCCACCCTCTCCCCGGCGGTGGAATTCTATAAATACATCATCACGGAGGCAAAACTGTGAAAAAAGAGCAGCCGAAAGGGCTTAATATCAGCATAAAATCCTTCATCAGCGCCATTTTGGTGATCTTCGGACTGATGGTCTGTACATACATCCTGACCTTTGTGATCCCCGGCGGACAGTACGCCCGCATCGAGGATGCTTCCGGCAACCTGATCATCGACACCTCCGGCGGCTTCACCCAGGTGGATGGCGGTCTTCCCTTCTGGAAGTGGGCGCTGTCCCCGTTTCTGACGCTGACCGCCTCCGGCGGCGGTGCGCTCATCGCCGTCATCGCCTTTTTGCTGGTGATCGGCGGCGTGTTCAACGCATTGGACCGGTGCGGTCTGATGCGCTACATGCTCAACAAGACCGCCCACAAATTCGGCGGTGTCCGTTACCGGCTCATGGCGGTGATCACCCTGCTGTTTATGGCGCTGGGTGCCATGATCGGCTCCTTTGAGGAATGTGTGCCGCTGGTTCCCATCGTGGTGGCGCTGGCGGTCAGCCTGGGCTGGGACGCCAAGACCGGCGCTGGCATGAGTCTGCTGGCGGTGGGCTGCGGCTTCGCCTCCGGCGTGTGCAACCCCTTCACCGTGGGCGTGGCACAGCAGCTTGCGGGATTGCCCATGTTCTCCGGTGTGTGGATGCGGCTGTTGTCCTTTGTTCTGATCTACTTGCTCCTGCTGGGCTTCCTGCGCATCCACGCCAAGAAGATCGAACGCCCCCTGGAATCCGTGCAGGGTACCGTGGACTACACCCCCAGCCCCAAAATGAACAAAGCACTGCTGTGCTTCGTGATCATTGTGGGCATCGGCATCGTCACCATCCTCTGCTCCGGCTTCATCAAGGCGCTGCAGGACTACACCATGATCATCGTGGCTGTGATGTTCCTGGCCGCCGGCATCAGCTCAACGCTGCTGTCGGGCATGAGCGGCAAAAAGCTGCTGAGCGCCTTTGGCGGCGGTATCGTCAGTATGCTGCCGGCGGTGCTGATGATCCTGATGGCATCCTCCATCCGCTATACGCTGGAGGAGGCACAGATCCTGGACTCCATCCTCCACGGTGCGGTGGATGTGGCTGAGAAGCTCCCCAACTGGACGGTGATCCTGTTCATTTACCTGCTGGTGCTGGTGATGAATTTCTTCATCCCCTCCGGCTCCGCCAAGGCATTTATGCTGATCCCGCTGATCGTGCCCATGGCGCAGATCTTCGGCATTTCTCCCCAGCTTTGCGTGCTGGCCTTTGCCTTTGGCGACGGTTTTTCCAACGTTTTCTATCCCACAAACCCGGCTCTGCTCATCGGATTGGGCTTGGCGGATGTGAGCTATACCGATTGGTTCAAATGGAGCGGTAAGTTCCAATTCCTGAACCTGCTGCTCACCAGCCTGCTTCTGCTCCTTGGTCTGGCCGTCGGATATTGATAATAAGCGCCTCATAAATGTGAGGCGCTTATTTGCGCAGATAAATGATTGTTTAGCGGAGTAACTGTGTCGCCCCGTCGGGACGACAGCGCCCGCAGGGCGCATACCTTCTCCCGGGGAGAAGGTGCCGAGCGAAGCGAGGCGGAAGAGGAATTCGGGAGATAACCTAATCTGTTGAAAATGTTCAGGCTTTATATATGGTTACCTATTAGAAAGCCTTAAAC
>JAZNRS010000007.1:0-15009 GCA_045590815.1 Faecousia sp. | reverse complement strand
GCGCCCAGCTTATGCAGACCCAGCATGGCAAACCAGAACTGGTAGTGGCGCTTCAGCACCAGCATCACCCGGTCGCCCCGCTTGATGCCCAGGGACTTAAAGTAGTTGGCACTTTGAGAAGAAGCGTCCTTCATATCCTTGAAGGTGAAGCGGCGCTCGGTCATATCGTTGGCAACGTGCAGCATAGCCAGCTTCTCCGGCTCTCTTCTTGCGATGGCATCCACCGTGTCGAAGGCGAAGTTGTAGCTTTCCTCATTGGAGAAGGTCATGCCCTGGAAGATGCCGTTTTCATCCTCGATGGCATTGACAAACTTGTTGCACAGCAGATTCTGCTCCCGCTTGCCCTTGCTATGGGCGATGTACATGGGCTGATCGGTGGTATCGGAAGCCATGATCATGGACAGGAACACGCAATCCTGACCGTCGATGGCGATCATGCCGTGGGGTGTGGAAGACTTATAGAAAATGGAGTCGCCTTCCCGCAGGACTTCCTCGTGGTCGCCCACCTTGATCCGCATAGCACCCTTCAGCACCAGGTCAAATTCCTGACCGGAGTGGGTGGTGGTGTGGATGGGCTTATTCTGGAGCTCTTCGGAATACTGATAGGTAACCCAGTAAGGGGTCGCCAGCTTCTTGCGGAACATGGGAGCCAGATCCTGAATGGTAATGCCATCCTCGCTGGCGGTGACCAGACCCTTATCCTTCCGGGTGACGGTGTAGCCGGTAAGCTTTGCACTGCGGCCCTCCAGCAAAGCGGTGATCTCAATGCCAAAAACGGCAGCGCACTTGTGCAGGAAAGTGAACGGCAGATCTACCTTGCCGCTTTCATACTGCCGGTATTCCTCCACAGAAAAACCGGTCAGCTCCGACATCTTTTCAATGCTGTAGCCCAAAATATCACGCATATCCCGAATTCGCATTGCGATATCCATTAGTTGATTGGCAGAATTTTGGTAACTCATAGCAATAACCTCCTTAAAAATAAAAAAACGCCTCAAGAAAAAATTCTTGAGACGAGTAAAGACATACCCGCGGTACCACTCAAATTACGGCCAAAAGCCGTCCCTTCAGGCTCCAACAAGCCCTATCCCTTAACGCGGGCAGACGGGAACACTTACATAAAACAGTGTCATTCCGAGCCAGTGCGCACACTGGCGTGGGAATCTCCTCGACGTCCGAAACCTTCCCCTCTATCCAGGAGATTGCCTCACCAGTGCTGCAGAGCGCAGCGAATCTTTCAATTTATATGGTTGCCAGTGGCAACCATACCTCGATTAGATGCGGACTGGTTCGCAATGACAGCATGATTTGGACGTGGAATGCATTCAGCGTTCCGGCTCGGAAGTGATGGGTCTTTTGGCACTGGGTTGTCGTCTTTCACCAACCGACGACTCTCTGAAAACCTTACTGCCGGACCGTCTTCGTCGCAGCCTTTTTATATTGTCAACACTTTACCATGTCCACGTCCAAAAGTCAAATGTTTTTCTCGCATGGAAGCATTTTTGAGCAACCTGACAAAAATCCCCCTTTCAAAAGCCTGACAATTAGGAAAACTGACTGTTGACAAAGAGGCAAAATTGTGATTTAATGGCTGTACATCTTAATTCAAAGACGTTGACGGAAAATTTGCCCCATTGGGATGCTCCAGAGAGCCGGCGGTTGGTGTGAGCCGGTGCGGAAAGATCGGGCGATCTGATTCCTGAGTCGGTTCTGCGAACAGTTTATTTAGTAGTGGAACCCGTGTGCCCGCGTTAAGGGATAGGGCTTGTTGGAGCCTGAAGGGATCTCCTCCGGGAGATAATCAGGGTGGTACCGCGAATTTGTGAAATTCGTCCCTGAGGCAATTTGGCCTCAGGGACTTTTTTATTCCTATTGTTAAAGGAGAATGTATTATGAACCAGATCCGAATCAGCGATGTGACCATGAAGCAGGCAGGCGTTCTTTCCTTATCCTTTAAGGAGAAGATTGAGCTGAGCAAGCTACTGGATAAGCTGGGTGTTTCCGTTATTGAACTGGAGCCTATCGACCAGCCTAAGATCGACAGCCTGCGGATCAAGTCCGTGGCTGCCGCTGTGGTTGACAGCATCGTGGCTGTGCCCGTGGCGCTGAATGAGGAGAGTGTTCAGCTCACCTGGAACGCCCTGAAGGAGGCAAAGCGCCCCCGTTTGCAGGTTTGCGCTCCGGTGAGTCCCGTGCAGATGGAGTATCTGTTCCACAAAAAGCCCGATGCCATGCTGGTAGCCATTCGGGATACCATCGTTGCTTGCGGCAAGCTGTGCGCCGATGTGGAATTTGTGGCTGACGATGCCACCCGCAGCGACGTTTCCTTCCTTTATGACGCTGTGCGCACCGCAATTGCCGCCGGTGCCAAGACTGTCACCGTCTGCGACACCGCCGGTGCCATGCTGCCCAACGAATTCACCGCCTTCATCCGGGAGCTGTATGCCAACGTTCCGGAGCTGAAGCAGGTATGTCTGGGCGTTTCCTGCTCCGACGGACTGTCCATGGCCGATTCCTGCGCCATCGCCGCTGTGCGCTACGGTGCCGGCGAGATTAAGGCCGCCGCTTACCGCATGGATGCGGTGAGCCTGCCCAATGTTGCCAAGGTTCTGTCCGCCAAGGGCGAATTCTACAACGCCACCTGCAAGGTCAAAACCACCTGCCTGAAGCGCACCACCGACCAGATCGCCCGAATTTGTCAGGGCGGCAAATCCAAGGCTTCTCCCTTTGACGGTAGCGTTCAGGAGGATGACGGCAGTCTGTACCTGACCAACCACGACGATCTGTCCGCTGTGATGAAGATGGCAGAGCGTCTGGGCTACGATCTTTCCGAGGAGGACGGTGCCAAGGTGTTTGATGCCTTCCAGACCATCGCCCAGAAGAAGGAAAAGGTCAGCGCCAAGGAATTTGACGCCATCGTCGCCACCGCCGCCATGCAGGTGCCTCCCACCTATGTGCTGGACAGCTACATCGTCACCTCCGGCAATGTGGTATCTGCCACTGCCAACCTGAAGCTGAAGAAGCAGGATAAGGTTCTGGAGGGCGTTTCTCTGGGCGACGGCCCCATCGACGCGGCATTTATGGCCATTGAAAGCATCACCGGTCGCCACTATGAGCTGGACGATTTCCAGATCCAGGCCGTCACCGAGGGTCGGGACTCTATGGGTCAGACCATCGTCAAGCTCCGCTCTGAGGGCAAGGTCTATTCCGGCCGTGGCACCTCCACGGACATCGTGGGCGCCAGTATCGCCGCCTATCTCAACGCATTGAACAAAATCGTTTACGAGGAGGAAGCTGTATGAAACTCTCCTTTTCCACCCGTGGCTGGGGTGATTTAAGCTGGGAGGAATTGCTGGATTCCGCTCTGGAAATGAAATTTACTGGCATTGAAGTATATAACCTCTTTAAGTTCCCTGCCCTGACCGATCGGGGCGGCCCCTTCCATGCCCACAAGTGCGCCGCCACCGTCCGTCAGCTTCGGGATCTGAAGCTGAGCATCCCCTGCCTGGACTCCTCCATGGATCTGTCCGACACCCCTTCCGATGCCGACGTGATCGCCAAGCTGATGGGCATCGCCCACGATATCAAGGTGCCGTATGTGGTGGCATTTGCCTCTTCCGATGACGAGGCCATGGTACGGGAAAACATCGACAAGCTTCTGCCCATTGCCGAGGAGCAGGGTGTGTGCCTGCTGATCAAAACCAGCGGTATCTATGCCGACACCGCCCGTCTGCGCAAGCTTCTGGAGAGCTACGCCAGCGACTGGCTGGGCGCTCTGTGGGATATGCACCATCCCTACCGGGACTTCGGCGAAAGCGCCGACACCACCATCAAGAATCTGGGCACCTACGTCAAGCACGTGCATCTTCGTGACTCCGATGACAAGGACACCTACAACCTCATCGGCGAGGGCAACCTGCCGGTGGCAGACATGATGCGTGCCCTCAGCTCCATCAATTACGATGGCTTCATCTCTCTGGAGTGGAAACCGGAGTGGATGGAGGATCTGCAGGATCGGGAGGTCATCTTCCCCCATTTTGTCAACTACATGAGCCGGTTCAACAGCCCCCGGACTCGCAAAAAATCTCTCTACTACAACCACGACGGCTCCGGTCAGTATGTGTGGAAGAAGGACGATCTGATCGACCTGACCTTCCCTCAGGTGCTGGATCGGATGGTTGAGGAATTCCCTGACCAGTACGCCTTCAAGTACACCACCCTGGACTACACCCGCACCTACACCGAATTCCGGGAGGATGTGGACAATTTTGCCCGGGCGCTGGTTTCCATGGGTGTGCGCCCCGGCATGAAGGTGGCCATCTGGGCGACTAACGTGCCTGCATGGTTCATCACTTTCTGGGCAACCACCAAGCTGGGTGCCGTTCTGGTCACCGTAAACACCGCTTACAAAATTCACGAAGCGGAATATCTGCTCCGTCAGTCCGATACCCACACTCTGGTGATGATCGAATCCGCTTTGGATTCCAACTACCGCAACATCATCAACGAGATCTGCCCGGAGATCGCTGCCACCAAGGCTGGTCAGCCCCTGCACTGCAAGCGCCTGCCCTTCCTGCGCAACGTCATTACCGTGGACTTCAAGCAAAAGGGCTGCCTGACCTTCGACGAGGCCATGGCTCGGGCTCCCATGGTTCCTGTGGAAGAAGTACATCGCATGGCTGCCGCCGTCCAGCCGGATGACGTGTGCAATATGCAGTACACCTCCGGTACCACCGGCTTCCCCAAGGGCGTCATGCTCACCCACTACAACGTGGTCAACAACGGCAAGTGTATCGGCGACCGTCTGGGTCTTTCCACCGCAGACCGGTTCCTGGTGCAGGTGCCCATGTTCCACTGCTTCGGCATGGTGCTGACCATGACCTCCTCCATGACCCACGGCGCAACGTTGTGTCCCCTGCCCTATTTCTCCGCAAAATCCAGCCTTGCCTGCGTCAACCAGGAGCGGATCACCGCCATGAACGGCGTACCCACCATGTTCATCGCCATGTTCAACCATCCGGACTACCGGAAGACCGACTTCTCCCATATGCGCACCGGCATCATGGCCGGCGCCGGCTGTCCTCCGGAGCTGATGCGCAGAGCCGCTCAGCCGGATGAAATGAACATGACCGGCATCGTGTCTGTTTACGGACAGACCGAGTCCTCCCCCGGCTCCACCATGTCCGCATGGACCGACGATCTGATGCTGCGCACCAACACCGTGGGCTACGACTTCCCCCACGTGGAGTGCAAGATCATCGACCCGGAAACCGGCGAGGAAGTGCCCAACGGTGTCAACGGCGAGTTCTGCTCCCGCGGCTACAACACCATGAAGGGCTACTACAAGATGCCCGAAGCCACCCGTGCCACCGTGGATGCGGAGGGCTGGCTCCACTCCGGCGACCTTGCCTGCCGTGACGAGGACGGCACCTACCGGATCACCGGTCGTCTGAAGGACATGATCATCCGTGGCGGTGAGAACATCTACCCCAAGGAGATCGAGGAATTTATCTACACCCACCCGCAGGTGCGGGATGTTCAGGTCATCGGCGTGCCGGATAAGCGGTACGGCGAAGAGATCATGGCCTGCATCATTCTGAAGGAGAAGGGCTCTGTCACCGTGGAGGAAATGACCAACTACATCAAGGCAAGCATGGCACGGCATAAGGTGCCCCGTTACATTTCCTTTGTGGACAGCTTCCCCATGAACGCCGCCGGTAAGATCCTGAAGTACAAGATGCGCCAGGACGCAGCCAGGGAGCTGGGGCTTGAGGGCGACGGCAGTGATACCGCCGGCCCCGGTAAGTAAATACCAAAGCCGCCACGTTGGGCGGAGCGCCATAGTGAGAAATCGCCTGAAAAGGCGTATATCAGCGCCATCCTGCGTTAAAAATGCTGGAAATACACCAGTATTTCTGCGCTTTTTGCCTTGGCTGGCACAGATCTCCGCCCTTTTCAGGTGCTACGCAGTTTTGAAGTGACAACTTTTTCTTAAGACAAGTAACAAAATTCCCGGAATGCTGACGCATTTCGGGAATTTTTTACGCAGTATTGAGGAAAAGGGGGCGTTCAAAACCGGGTTCTCACTATGGTGCTCCGCCCTTTGTGGCGGCTTTTCATCATTCCTCAATATCAAACAAAGAGGTCTTTGCGTCCTCATCGATGGGCTTCCCTTCCATGCAGGCGGTGAACTGTGCGCCGGACATGGTTTCATGCTTCAGCAGGAATTCCACCACCCGGTTCAGCTCCGCCTCATTCTCCGTGAGGATCTGCTTGCACTGGGCATACGCCTTATCGATCAGCAGCTTCACCTCATCATCGATGGTGCCGGCAAACTTCTCGGAGTAGCTCTTGGTGGTCTGGTAATCCCGACCGATGAACACTTCCCCATCTCCCAGATACGACACCGTACCCAGCTTCTCGCACATACCGTACCGGGCGACCATATCCCGTGCCAGCTTAGAGGCACGGTCGATATCGTTGGATGCGCCGGTGGAGATATCGCCGATATACAGCGCCTCCGCCACACGTCCGCCCAGCAGAGAAACGATGGATTCGTACATCTCGTTGCGGGTCATGTGGGCGGTATCCTCCTTGGGGGTAGACCAGGTAGAGCCAAGGCTTTGACCACGGGGAATGATGGAAATATGCCGCACCGGATCCTGGGTAGGCAGGCGGTACATGGCAACCGCATGACCTGCCTCATGGATGGCGGTGATCCGCTGATCCCGTGCCAGCCGCAGGCGGCTGCGCTTTTCGGGACCAGCGGTGATCTTCATCATCGCCTCGTTCAGATCCTCCATATTCAGCGCAGGACGGTTCTCCCGGGCAGCCATAATGGCAGCCTCGTTGAGCAAATTACTAAGATCCGCACCGGTAAAGCCGGAGGTGGCCATGGCAACGCTGTGCAGATCCACTTCCCCGTCCAGCTTTTTATTCTTGGCATGGACCTTCAGGATCTCCTCACGACCCTTGGAATCCGGAGCGCCCACATAGATCTGCCGGTCAAAACGACCGGGACGCAGCAGCGCAGGATCCAGGATATCCGGACGGTTGGTAGCCGCCAGGACGATAACGCCCTCGGTGCGACCGAAGCCGTCCATCTCCACCAGCAGCTGATTCAGCGTCTGCTCCTTTTCATCGTGACCGCCGCCCAAACCGGAGCCACGCTTGCGACCCACCGCATCGATCTCATCGATGAAAATGATCGCCGGGGCAATTTTCTTTGCCTGCTCGAACAGGTCACGGACACGGCTTGCGCCCACGCCCACATACATTTCCACAAAATCCGAGCCGGAAATGGACAAGAACTGCACGTCCGCCTCGCCGGCGACAGCTCTTGCCAGCAAGGTCTTACCGGTGCCGGGAGGGCCTACCAGCAGCAGACCATGGGGGATCCGGGCGCCGATCTCCGTATATTTCTTGGGATCCCGGAGGAAGTCTACGACCTCCTGCAGCTCCGCCTTCTCCTCGTCTGCGCCAGCCACATCCTCAAAGGTGACCTTTTTGCCATCGGGTACGCCCAGCACGGTACGGGCCTTGCCGAAATTATTCAAGGGGTTGCCGGTGTTCATCCGACCCATAATCAGCGCCCAAATGATCAGCAGCACCAATCCCACGATCAGCAGCGGAATGACCAGGCTGAAAGCACCCGGCTCGGACTTCTGGGCAAACGACCAGTCGCTGTCCAGGATACCAGCCTCCTGCTGAGCAAGGATCGTAGGCATCATTTCCGCACGGAAGGCGGCAGTGTCCCCCAGCTTGGCAGACACCTTGGTCTTGCCCTCATATTCCTCATGGAGGGTCAATGTGATGGTGCCATCCTTTTCCCGGAAGCTCTTGACCTGCTCCGCCTGGAACAGCTCAATGACCTGTCCTTCGGTGATATCGCTGCCCCCAAGGGCAAACAGACTCATGACCACCGAAAGCACCAGGATCAAGATGCCAATATACAGTAAAACAATAAACGGTTTCTTCAAATTCGTTGGTACTCCTTACATATCGTATGCTTCGGGCTTCAAAATGCCCACATAGGGCAGATTCCGGTAATACTCGTTGAAATCCAGACCGTAGCCCACAACAAATTCATCTGGGATGGTAAAGCCCACATAGTCTGCCTGCAGGGTATACTGGGGCTTCCGGCGAGCGGGCTTGTCCAGCAGGGTGCAGATCTTGATGGAAGCAGGGTTCTTCTCCATCAGATGATTGTATGTAGCATTCAAAGAAGTGCCGGTATCGTAAATATCCTCCAGGATCAGCACATGGCGACCGGTGAGGTCCACGCCAACGTCCTTTTGGATCACCGGCTTGCCGGTGGTTTCGGTGCCGCAATAGGAGGAGATGGCCATAAACTCCATCTCGCAGGGAACCTTGATCTGGCGCACCATATCGGCGTAGAACATCACAACGCCCTTCAAAACGCCCACGATCACCGGGTTCTTGCCGGCATAATCCCGGGACAGCTCCACGCCCATTTCCGCGATGCGGGCACGCAGCTGTTCCTCAGAAATCAGCACCTCTTTGATATCCTTATCCATGTTTAGAAACCTCCAAAGCTCTTTTCTTCTAATTCCAACCGCCATGCCGGAAGTTTTTCGGCGGTGCGGTCAAGGTTGACGCCGATGCCATACACGGCAACGACCCCATATTCATCGGCGATCACCGGGATCTGCTGACGCAGATGTGCCGGGATCTTCCGATCAATAAACAATTTTTTCAAACTTTTGGTGCCGCCGCTCAGCCGGATGGTATCGCCGCTTTGGCGGCTTCGCACCACCAGCTTTCCGTGGTCACCAACGGTAAAGATCCGGTCCGTATTGACGATTTCCGTTGCCGGTTCCACCGACAGTCGGGGCATCGTCACCGGCGCAGCCTCTTGCTCCGCCAGCAGCGCATCATAGCTGCGCCGAACCGTCACGCCTCCGGGAAATTGCCCGCTGGCAGAGGGCTTTTCCGAAAAAACCAGCGCCTCCGCAAGAGAAATATGCTCCGCTTCCGGCTCTTTTACACCGTTTTCCTTGAGAAAATTCTCCAGAACCCGGCTGCGAACTGCCGGGTGCAGCTGCCGCAGGGCGGCAACCTCCATTTTTGCGTCCGATGCCTGGGCAGCCAACGCTTCCTCATCGGCTCGCAGCCGCAGCGCCATCGCGCTTAAATTCTCTGCCAGCCGGGGATTTTCCGCCTCCAGAAGGGGCATGACCTGATGGCGGATCCGGTTGCGCAGGTACGCATCGGTGGCGTTGGAGCTGTCCTCCCGGTAGGAAATGTGGTACTCCTGCAAAAAAGAAAGTGCCTCCTGCCGGGTGATGCTCAGCATGGGACGAATGATCCGTCCGCGCATGGGAGCGATGCCCCCCAAGCCCTTCAGCCCGGTGCCCCGGATCATGTGCATCAGCACCGTTTCGGCGTTGTCACCGGCGGTATGGGCGGTGGCGATCTTACCGGGAAGGGTATGGAAAAATGCGTACCGGGCATCCCGTGCCGCTGCTTCCAGCCCCTTCTTCCCTGCTGTCACCTGGGCTTGCCCCACATACAGCGGAATATCAAATCGCTGGCAGAACTCCCGGACGAAGCTTTCGTCGCCGTCGGATTCTGCGCCCCGGAGCTTGTGATTGAAATGGGCTGCTTCCACTTGAATGTCCAGCTTTTCTTTCAGCAGGTACATGGCAAACAGCAGCGCCATGGAGTCGGCACCGCCGGAAACGGCGCAGACCACCCTATCCCCCGGCCGGATCAGCTCCATTCGGCGGACAAATGCTTCCAGCTTAATCAGCATGCTTCCACTCCCGGTCGGCGAAGGTGGTATACTGAGGCAGCCATTGTAGCTTGACAGTACCGGTTTCGCCGTGACGGTTTTTCGACACGATGCACTCGGCTACGTTCTTCTCCTCGCTGTTGGGATTGTAATAATCGTCACGGTACAAGAACAAGATCGCATCGGCGTCCTGCTCGATGGCACCGGATTCACGCAGGTCAGACATAATGGGCCGCTTATCCTGGCGGCTTTCCACCGCACGGGACAGCTGGCTCAGACAGATCACGGGAACATTCAGCTCCTTGGCCATGATCTTCAGGCTTCGGGAAATTTCGCCCACCGCCTGGACACGGTTTTCGTTGGTCTTGCCGTAGCCGGAGCTGTTCATCAGCTGCAGATAGTCGATGATGACCAGACCCAAATTCTCCACACGGCGCAGCTTGGCGTTCATTTCCGCCACGGTGATGGAGGGATTATCGTCCACACGGATATCCGTCTGACTCAAGGCAGCGGAGGCCATGCACAGATTCTGCCACTCCTCCTCGCTGAGCTTACCGGTGGCCATTTTTTGGCTGTCCACAAAGCTCTCACCGGAGAGCAGACGCATAACCAGCTGCTCCCGGGACATTTCCAAAGAGAAAAATGCCACGGTGGAATTGTACTTTTTCGCCACATTTAGACCGATATTCAGCGCAAAAGAGGTCTTACCCATGGCAGGACGGGCAGCGATGAGCAGAAGGTCGGACTTGTTCAGACCGTTGATCTTCATATCCAGGTCTCGCAGGCCGGTAGACAGACCGGGGATCAGCGAATCGGAACGGCTCAGCTCCTCCAGGTTGTCGAACACCCGGTGCAGCACCGTGCCGATATGCTCCAGGGAATCGCCACGCTCACCCTTGCGCAGGGCATAGATCTTCTTTTCAGCGGTTTCCAGCATCTCAGCCGGTGTGCCCTTCTGGGCGTAGACCATTTCGGTGATGTCCGAGGCGGCGCCCACCATGTTGCGCAGCATGGACATATCCCGGACGATGTTGGCGTATCGCACCACATTGGCGGCGGTGGGAGTGATCTCCATGAGCTGGACGATGTAGTCCCGGGAATTGTCCCGGCGATAGCCCAGCTCCTTCATCTTGTTCAGCACCGTCACCGGGTCGATGGGCTGAGAGAAGTTGAACATGGCATATATGGTTTCGTAAATCTCCCGATTCTGCTGAAGGTAGAAGTCCTCCGGGCGCACAATGCCGATGACATCGGTAACACAGCGGCTGTCGATCAGGATGGAGCCCAGCACCGCCTGCTCTGCCTCCAAAGACTGGGGGGGCTGTCGGTTCATCAGTTCTTCGTCCATGTTGTTCTCCTCTCTCTACATTTTTTACGTATTGTCATTCTGAGCGAAGGGCGTAGCCCGAAGTCGAAGAATCTTCGCACCAGATTGCTTGCATAGATCCTTCGACTCGCTTCGCTCGCTCAGGATGACATTCTTCAGGCTTCCTCGATCTTGACGGTCAGGGGTGCGGAGATCTCGTAGCCCAGCTTGCAGGTGACGGTGTAGGTACCCACGTTCTTGATGGGGTCGGAGATCACGATCTTCCGCTTGTCGATGGTCACGCCGGTCTTGGCCTTCAGGGCATCGGCGATCTCCTGGTTGGTGACAGAGCCGAACAGACGGCCGTTGCCGCCGCCACGGGCCATGACCACCAGGGTCATCTCCCGCAGCTGCTTGCTCAGCTCCAGCGCCTCGGCCTTCTCCCGGGCGATGCGCTCCTGGGTAGCCTTGTCGTTCATTTTCTTGGTGTTGATGGCATCGGGGGTCGCCTCGATGGCCAGCTTCTTGGGCAGCATAAAGTTACGGGCGTAGCCGTCGGACACTTCGATCATTGCGCCCTTCTTGCCCTTGCCCTTTACATCCTGCAACAGAATTACTTTCATATTGGTACCTTGCCTTTCTTTATTTGGCTTCTGTAGGGGTCGATGCCCACATCGACCCTAACCAGCACATTTGCGCATGGGCCGATGTAGGCATCGGCCCCTACAATATCATTAGCTTTCGTAATATTTATCGATGGAAGCCACCAGCTGATCCAGGGCATCCTTAACGGTGCAGTTTTTCAGCTGACAGCCGGCTGTGGCGGTATTGCCGCCGCCGCCCATAGGCTCCAGGATCATCTGCACATTCACCTCACCCATGGATCGGGCAGACACAAACACATCCGCTTCCTGGGGGAACAGCACGAAGGATGCCTTGATGCCGGAAATATTCAGCAGCTCGTCCGCCGCCTGGGCAGCCAGGGGACGGGACGTGCCGGTATTCAGCGCGGCGATGGCAATATCCTCCCGGTACATCCGGGCGGCCTTCATGATCTGATATTTGGACATGGTTTCCTGGAAATCGCTTTGAAGCAGCTTCTTGACCTCGGTGGTATCAGCGCCCAGGCGCTTCAGCACCGCCGCCGCCTCAAAGGTACGCTCGCCGGTACGGACGTTGAAATTCTTGGTATCCAGGAAAATACCTGCCAGCAGCGCCTTGGCTTCGATGGGAAGCACATCCGGCTTTTCCACGGCGTACTGCAAAAGCTCCGTCACCAGCTCCGAAGCGGAGGAGGCGTAGGGCTCGTGGAGGTTGACCACCACAGACTCGATATAATCCGCCGCTCTGCGGTGGTGATCCACCACGCAGACACGGGAAATGGCTTCCAGAAGGGGTCTGCTCTCCACCTGGTCCGGGCGGGTGGTATCCACAACCACCAGGGTAGACCGGGGATCACTCAGAAGCAGCGCTTCATCGCCGGAGATAATGGCATCCTTATATTCCGGCACGGCATCGATCTCTTCCAGCAGGCGCGCCACGGCATTTTTCTGCCGATCCAGCACGATATACGCCTTTTTACCCTTCTTGCGGCACATGCAGGCGATACCCACCGCCGCGCCCAGGGCATCCAGATCCGCATTCCGGTGACCCATGATGAACACCTGGCTGCTCTGCCCGATCAGCTCCATCAGAGAGTTGGAGGTGACACGGGAACGCACCTTGCTCCGGCGGTCTGCCTCCTTGGCACGTCCGCCATAGAAGGAGAAATTCAGCCGATCCTTGATGACCGCCTGGTCACCGCCACGGCTCAACGCCATTTCGATGGACAGCGATGCAAAATTGTAGCTTTCTTCAAAGGTAGCGCCGTCCACGCCCAAGCCAAAGGAAATGGATGCCGCCAGTCCCGTGGGGTTGACCACCTCATGGATGGCATTGAGCAGGGGGAATTTCTGCTTTTGGGCATCCTCCAGATATTTCTTTTCAAAGACGAACAGATACCGGTTGCGCTCCAGCTTCCGAAGCAGTCCGTGGTAATCCTCTGTCCACTTGGTGATGGTATCGTTGATCTGTGCGTTCATAGTGGAGATGGCACTCTCGGACAGATTCATGGTCAGCTCCTCGTAGTTATCCACCATGATGATGGATACCACCGGGCGGCTGCGGATATACTCATCCCGCACCTGGTACAGCTCCGTCAGATCAGCAAAATACAGCATACCCAGCACATTGGCACCGCTGTCTTCGGTGCGGATGGTGGTGCCGTAGATCCGGTAACGGCGGTTGCCCACGGTGACATCGTAGGGGCATTCGCTCTTGCCGGACACCAACCAGTCCATAGCCAGACTGGGCAAAACATCTCCGATGCGCTGCTCATGGAGCTTCTCCCGGAAGCCGGTAACGGAAGCAAACCTCTCGTTGCTCCAGATGATGCCGCCGTCCACCAGACGGGTCAGCACCATGGGGAAGGGGCTTTCTGCACCCTTCGCCACGTCCAGGGTATTGAAGGTAGCCTTGATGAAGTCCTGGATCTCCCGGTTTCGGCGGTTTTTGCGGAGCATATAGAACGTAAACAGCCCCGCGGTGAGCACCGCTTCCACGATGGCCAGCACATAATACTGCATCAGCAGCGCCGCTGCGCAGAAGCACACCAGCATCACAAAATACAGACCCATACTGGGCTGAAGCATTCTGCCGAGCTTTTTATTCATATCCTCGCCTCCTGAAAAGGGTATCATTACCCAATATAGCCATTCTATCTTATCTATTATAGCAGACTTGCGCGGAAGGTGCAACAGCTTTTCGCCGATTTTCCGAAAAAACCGTGGAAGTTTTTCGGCGAAACCGCCCGAAAATTTCTTGTGTACATTTTCCCGAAAATGTGTTATACTAATGATAGCGTGCGCCGGGTGGGCAGACCCGGGCAACCGGAAGCGGCACAGAAATTATCCGTCATTGCGAACCAGCCCGCAGGCTGGTGTGGCGATCCCCATGGTTCGAGGGGATTCCCACGCCAGTGTGCGCACTGGCTCGGAATGACATGTTGATCGGGTGCACTTCCATCTGTAATTTCACATCCATGCGGGCGTTTTTCCATCCCAAGGCGATACGGGGTCACGGGAGCGAACAGCGGTTGCCCGTTTTTGTTGCGGCCATTTTTAAAATCCATGTCATTCTGAGCGAAGGGCAAAGCCCGAAGTCGAAGAATCTACGCACTATATTTACTTTTCGCCTTACAATCCTGCGTAGATCCTTCGACTCGCTGCGCTCGCTCAGGATGACAGCAACGATGGCCTTCACTATTGAAAGGAGTATATCATTGGCAGAAAAACTGAAAATTATCCCTCTTGGCGGTCTGGATGAGATCGGCAAGAACATTACCGTTTTGGAGTACGGCAAGGACATGATCGTGGTAGACTGCGGCGTGGGCTTCCCGGATGAGGATATGTACGGCGTGGATCTGGTGATCCCGGACTTTTCCTACCTGGTGGCAAATCAGAAGAAGCTGCGGGGTATGTTCATCACCCACGGTCACGAGGATCACATTGGCTCCATCCCCTACTGCATGCAGCAGGTCAACTGCCCCATCCACGGCACCGCCATGACCAACGGTCTCATCAAGCTGAAGCTGGAGGAGCACGGTCTGGCAGGCACCGTCAAGCTGCACACCCACAAGCCCGGTGACGTGGTCAAGGCCGGCTGCTTCAGCGTGGAATTCATCCACGTCAACCATTCCATCGCCGATGCGGTGGCATTCGCCATCCGTACCCCCGTGGGTACCGTGGTCTTCACCGGCGACTTCAAGATTGACCCCACCGCCAAGGACGGCATGATCAACCTTGCCCGTCTGGGCGAGCTGGGCAACGACGGCGTGCTGGCGCTGCTGGCGGATTCCACCAACGTGGAGCGCCAGGGCTACACTCCCAGCGAAACCCTGGTAGCCGAAAGC
>JAZNRS010000006.1:0-6964 GCA_045590815.1 Faecousia sp. | reverse complement strand
CCTACTATCCCATCGGCGTTTACAAGGACAGAACCGCTGCAAAGGAGGCCGCAGAATGAAAACGACTCAGATTCTGATTGCCGGTTTCGGCGGACAGGGCGTTCTGTTTGCCGGTAAGTTCCTGGCTTATAAGGGCCTGGTGCAGGACAAGCAGGTTTCCTGGCTGCCCTCCTACGGTCCCGAAATGCGTGGCGGTACCGCCAACTGCAGCATCATCCTTTCTGATACCCCCGTTGGCTCTCCCATCATCACCACCCCCGACGTGCTGGTGGCGATGAACCTGCCCTCTTTGCAGAAGTTTGTCAATGATGTGGTTCCCGGCGGCAAGATCTTCATCGATTCCACTCTGATCGATGCCAAGGTGGAGCGCACCGATGTGGAGGTTTTCTACATCCCTGCCACCCAGATCGCCAAGGATGCCGGCTTCTCTACGCTGGCGAACATGGTGCTCATGGGCAAGGTCATGAAGGAAGTGGATGCCGTGTCCTTCGAGGGCAATAAGGCCACCCTGGAAACCTTCATCCCTGCAAAGAAGGCCAACCTCATCGAGGTCAACTGCACCGCTCTGCAGACCGGCTACGACTACTAAGAAAGGAACTGCCGCAATGCTTGATATTAAAATCACCAAGACTACCCAGCCCAAGGAAAAGCCTGCCAAGGGCCAGAAGCTGGGCTTCGGTAAGATCTTCACGGATCATATGTTCGTCATGAACTACACCGAGGGTAAGGGCTGGCACGATGCCAGAATCGAGCCCTTCCAGAATATTTCTCTTTCTCCTGCCGCCATGGTTTACCACTACGGTCAGGAAATGTTCGAGGGTCTGAAGGCTTATAAGGGCGCAAACGGCGAGGTTTTCCTGTTCCGCCCGGACATGAACGCCAAGCGTACCAACGCTACCAATGACCGTCTGGTCATTCCTCAGATCCCCGTTGAGGACTTCGTTCAGGCTGTCAGCGCCGTGGTGGATGTGGACCGTGACTGGATCCCCACCGAGCCCGGCACCTCTCTGTACATCCGTCCTTTCATCATCGCTACCGATGAGTTCCTGGGCGTTGCTCCCTCCAAGACCTATCTGTTTATGGTCATTCTGTCCCCCAGCGGCGCTTATTACGAGAGCGGTCTGGCTCCCGTGGGCATCTGGATCGAGGATGAGTATGTTCGTGCGGTTCGTGGCGGTATGGGCTTTGCCAAGACCGGCGGCAACTACGCTGCTAGCCTGATTGCCCAGCAGAAGGCGCACGACGCAGGCTTCTCTCAGGTTCTGTGGCTGGACGGCGTGGAGCGCAAGTACATTGAGGAAGTTGGCGCAATGAACATCTTCTTCAAGATCGACGGCAAGGTGGTCACTCCCTCCCTAAACGGCTCCATCCTGCCCGGTATCACCCGCAACTCTGTCATCGAGGTGTGTAAGAGCTGGGGCTACGAGGTGGAGGAGCGGAAGGTTTCCGTGGACGAGCTGCTCCAGGCCCAGAAGGATGGCAAGCTGGAGGAGTGCTTCGGCACCGGTACCGCTGCCGTTATCTCTCCCGTGGGCAAGTTGCGCTACCAGGACGATGTGATGACCATCGGTGGCGGCGAAACCGGCGAGCTGAGCCTGAAGCTCTATGAAACCATCACCGGCATTCAGACCGGCATCCTCCCCGACGAGCGGGGCTGGAGAGTCAAGGTCGGCAACTAAAAACAATAGGAGCCATCGCAAGATGGCTCCTTAAACTTTCAAAACCTGTCATTGCGAACCAGTGACCGATGTCACTGGTGGCAATCCCCTAAATAGGGGTAATATGTTATTTTTTGACTTAATATTTCAAAAAATAGGGAGATTCCCACACCAGTGTGCGCACTGGCTCGGAATGACACTACTTCTTGATACGCTTAGGAGGCGTTATGAAGCGAATCATCATAATCGGCTGCGGTGGGGCAGGGAAGAGCACCCTGGCGCGGCAGCTGGGAGAGAAATTGCAGCTGCCCGTGGTGCATCTGGATAAGCTGTTTTGGCTGTCCGGTTGGGTAGAGCGAGAACAAGAAGATTTTGATGCACTGCTCCGGGTTGAGATGGATAAGGAACAATGGATCATGGACGGCAATTTTAACCGCACTTTGCCGGAAAGACTCGCCCGGTGCGATACCGTCATCTATCTGGATTTCAGCCGCACGGCCTGCCTTTGGGGCGTGATCAAGCGAAATCTGACCAACCGGGGCAAGGTGCGTCCGGACATGGGCGAGGGCTGCCCGGAGAAGATCGATTGGGAATTTCTGAAATGGATCTGGAATTTCAACAAAAATAAACGGGAAAGCTACTACAAAATGCTCAACGAGGCGGAAGGGAAGCAGACCATCGTGCTGAAAAACCGGCGGATGGTGAAGCGTTTTTTGCGATCGCTGGAGGCATAGTTTTTGCTTGACAAAAGAGGCTGCCGGACATATAATAAGTCATGCGGCACGGGCTTGTAGCGCAGCTGGGAGCGCACCACATTCGCATTGTGGGGGTCGGGAGTTCGAATCTCCTCAAGTCCACCAAATAAGAAAACCACCCTCGGGGTGGTTTTTTATTTGGTATGGTATTCATTGAGGGGATTCGAATAAACAAATGCGACAGTCCGGTGGACTGTCGCTTGCCGCCGGCTGGACGGCGGGAACACATATACGAACGAATCTCCTCAAGTCCACCAAATAAGAAAACCACGGAGTGGTTTTTTTATTTGGTATGGCATTTATTGAACTTTTCTATAGACAATCTCAAATAAATCGTGTATAATGTAATGCGAGTTAATAGGGAAGTGCCCTATATTTATTCGGAAGTAAGTGTTCATTTGAATCTTTGAGGAGAGTTTGACCATGAAAATGCTTGAAGAAATGAATTGGGAACCGGAGATCGAAGTGATCCGTTTCGCAGCTGCTGATATCGTTACCACCAGCGAAATTCTGGACGAAGACGAGCTGCCCCCCTGGATCATCACCTAAATTCTCTAATAGTCCTGACGAGGGCGGTGACGGAACAATCTGCCACCGCCCGTTTGCTTTTTACGAAAGGGAAAGAACATGGCACGGTATTTGTTGGCGGATTTTGTTATCAATATAGAGCACCGATACGACTTTCTTCCAAGGCAGTGCGCCCAGTATCGCTATGAGGGCGCTGCGCCTGCGGACTTTACCGTTCGTGTGACAGATGCGCAGCTTCAGCAGGAGCAGCAGAGCGCCGGGGAACGGGTTTATCCTGCAGGATATCTGGAAAGTGTATGTACTTACCGGCAGCTGTGCCTGGGACTTCCCCAGCGGGATGCCTTCTTGATGCACGGCTCGGTGATCAGCTGTGAGGGCAGAGGCATCGCATTTCTTGCCCGGAGCGGTGTGGGCAAGACCACCCATACCATGCTGTGGAAGCAGGCTTTTGGGGAGCAGGTGCAGATCATCAACGGCGATAAGCCCATCATCCGTTTTTTTGACGGAACCCCATACGCCTACGGCACCCCCTGGGCAGGCAAGGAAAATCTCCACTGCAACCGGCGTGTAGCATTGACCGATCTGTGTCTGATCCGCCGAAGCAAGGAGAATTCTGTGACCAGAGCGGATCCTGTGGACCATTTAGGGATGCTGATGCAGCAGATATTGCATCCGTCAGAGTCTGCGGCGGCTGCCAGGACTCTGGAATTACTGGATCAGCTGCTGTCCGGATGCCGGCTGTGGGTGGTCGATTGCAACGTATCGGAGGAGGCGGCGATCATCGCCCACGATGCGATCATGGGAGAGGTTTGAAATGAAACTGAAATACAAATTTGTTGTGCGAAATATCAGCGGCAAGCCGGTCGCTGTCGCTGTTGGGCAGGATAATGAACGGTTCAACGGTATGATCAAGCTCAACGACAGCGGAAAAGCGATTTTTGAAATACTGGGGGAGGGTGACATCACCCAGGAGGCGCTGGTGAGCCGGTTTGCGGCCCAATTCGGCATCGATGAGGAAACCGCCAGACCGGCTGTGGTGCGTTTCCTGGACCACCTGCGGGAAAACGAACTGATCGATTAAGCGTCCCAGGGCGATCTGTGAATGGAGGCGGTAATGTATGCGTGAATTTGACTATTTGATCCATTTGGTTCGATGCGCCATCCATAATGAGCAGCCCCGGCAGTTTCCGGAAGACCTGGATCTTCAGCGGGTGTTTGAATGGGGCGTGTATCACCAGGTCGCCAATATTGCCTTCTACAGCATAGAAAAGCTGGAAAAGAAGCCGGATGCGGCGCTGTACAGCCAGTGGGAAGCCTGCCGCGACAGAGCGGTCATCCTGGATATCAACCAGAGCTTTGCCGCTGAGGAGCTCAGGGCTGCCCTGGCAGCTGCGGAGGTTCGTACCCTGGAAGTGCAGGGCACGAAGATCAAGCCCCTTTACCCCCAGCCGGATTACCGGACCATGTCCGATATCGACTTCATCATCGATCCGGAGAACCTCCCGGGGGCGATGGGTGTGCTGGAAAGCCTGGGTTACCGCTGCCGGGAAGCGCACGGCGTGGAGGTGGTGGCCTTCCGTCCACCCAATATCCATGTGGAGCTGCATACGCAGTATTTCTCCGACCGGACAGATTACTATGGCATGATGCGTCCGCCCTTTGCTTCGATGGAGGAAACGGGCGTGTATGATGTGAATGAATTTTACATCTACAATATGCTCCACATCGCCAAGCACTATCTGAGCGGCGGCTGCGGCATCCGCCGGGTGCTGGACGTGTATTATCTTAATCGCTGCTACGGCGACCGCATCGATCAAAAATACGTCCGGGGAATACTGAAAGCGGCAAAGGCGCAGAAGCTGGTGGCAGATCTGTCTGCCCTTGCCCAGGCGTGGTTTGGTGAGGGACAGTTGGCTGATGCCCAAAGGGAAATGGCAAGTTACATCATGGGTTCCGGTGTCCACGGAAACAAACGCAACGAATTGGATAACCGGCTGAAAAAGGATCTGGACAAGAATGCCCGGTTCGGAAGATCCGGATATCTTCTGCGTCGGCTTTTCTGCACCAGGGAGATCCTGTACAAAACCTATCCGATCCTGCAAAAGCATAAGCTTCTGTACCCATTTTGCTGGCTGCACCGGCTGTTTTGCGCCCTGCGCCCTGCCAAGCTGAAGCGGCTGAAAAGAGAAGTGGATGCGGTGATAGACACAAAAAACACTCCCGGATGATCCGGGAGTGTTTTGCGTTACAGCTTCAAGATCCGCTGGGCGGTTTTGTGGGAGATCTGGTCGAACTGTTCATCGGTCAGATCCAGCTGCTGGAAACGCTTCACCTCGTTGACCGGATCCCAAAGAGGGTAGTCCGTGCCGTAGGCCATGCGCTCAGCGCCGTAGTGATTGATATAGTGTTCTGCCTCGCCTTTTTCCATGAACATCAGGGCGCTGGATACGTCAAAAATGCAGTCTGTGTCCTGCAGCAGCTCCCGGGCGGTGTGGAACATGGAGTAGCCGCCGAAGTGTGCGGCGATGACCTCCAGCTTGGGGAATTCGTCCAGAATCCGGCGCAGTCGCACCGGATGGGAGTAATTGTACCGGGGATCGCCCATGTGGAGCAGGAAAGGGAGCTTGCCCTGCAGGGCATCGTAGATGGGGAACAGACGGGGATCGTCAATGTTAAACCGCTGGGAATCCGGGTGCATCTTGATGCCCTTCAGCCCGTTTTGCAGGATCCATTCCGCCTCCTCCTCCAGATCCCCCATATCTGCATGGAGGGTGCCGAAGCCGATGAAATTGCTGTTCAGCTGGGTCTGCTCCAGGATGAATGTATTGATGGAGCGCACCCGGTTGGCGGCATTGGAAACCGGCAGCACCACATACTGGCTGATGCCCGCCTCGGTGCCCCGCTGCAGGAGCATATCTACCGTGCCGTCCATCTCCTGGCAGCCTGCCAGCTGGTAAAAATCCCGGACACTTTCCGTCGCCTTCCGGGCGATCTTGTCCGGATAAATGTGGGTGTGGATGTCAATGATCTTCATAAAAACGCCTCGAAAATTGGTTTCTTACATTATACCACACCATCCGCAAATTGCAATCGTGCAAATGCTACAGCATTTTTGCCCACGGGGGGTCTGAAAATGTAAATATAGTATTGCATTTGGCATGTTTTGGCGGTAAAATGGCGCTATCAAGAAATTTGGGAGGAACCCATGTACCGCTACGAAACCCATTGTCACGCCAATGCCTGCAGTCGGTGTGCCCACAGCACCCCGGAGGAAATGGCGGCAGCCTACAAAGCCGCCGGTTTTGCCGGCATGGTGCTGACGGATCATTTCATCCACGGCTATACCTGCGTTCCGGCGGAACTCCCCTGGGAGGAGCGGATGCGCCGCTACTACGATGCCTACCTCCGGGCAAAGGCTGCGGTGGCGGATTTTGACGTGATCTTCGGACTGGAGCACGCCTACGGCGGCGGGCAGGAGGTGCTGTGCTATGGCATCGACCTGGACTTTTTGCTCCAAAATCCGGACATTCCGGAGCTTTCTTTGAAAGAATTTGCGGATCGTGTCCACGCCTACGGCGGCATTCTGATCCAGGCGCACCCCTATCGTTATGGCGGCTGGGAGCTGCATATCCCTACGGACATCGTGGACGGCATTGAGATATACAACGCCGGAAACCGACCGGAGCAGAATGCCATGGCCATGGAAAAAGCCGCCGAAAAGAAGCAGATCCTCCTCTCCGGCGGAGATATTCATATTGCCAGCAACCCAAATCTAGGCACCGCCGGTATCGTTCTCCCGTACCGGGTGCATACTGCCCGGGAGCTGATCAACGCCCTGCGTAAAGGCGACCACAAATTGATAAGGTAAATGATTGTTTAGCGGAGTAACGCACACGCCCTTGCCCCCCGCATTTATGAGGGGGGTGGCCGAAGCGTAAGCGAGGCCGGGGGGAGTAAAAATAGGATTTTCCCGAACTCCCCCAGTCAAAAATCAAAGATTTTTGCCAGCCCCCTCTTAAAAGC
>JAZNRS010000005.1:0-14992 GCA_045590815.1 Faecousia sp. | reverse complement strand
ATATGGTCATTGCGGGCTTTCAGCTCGGTTTTGTAGCCCGTTTTTTGTCCCCAGGCGTGCCGTGTACCCGGCTTGCGGGGGATGTAGATGCACACACCATCGGCGTATTCCTGAATCTGACGAATCAGTTCCTCCGGCAGGATTTCTTCTGCTTTTATATAGCTCACTGTTGCCTCCTTAATGAATTTGCTTCTCAGGAAGCGCAACGGCTATACAAAATCAGTATTTACTTTTCCTTGCATAGCCTGCGCTTATGCAACCATTACATAACGAATCAAAACCCAGATCCTCCTCTTTTGGGATTCCATTCTACAATATACGACAAATTGACAGTATTTGCAATCGCAAAGTTTTTTCTGAAAAATTTTTGTCACGGAAATGGATCTTTCGAAAAAAGTTGGGGATAGCAAAAACCGATTTCATGTGATAGCATAGAGGAAGTCCAAAAGGAAGGTGTTTTTTGATGAAACAATTTCACTACATCAATTTAAGAGAAAAACCGGAGCTGATGAATAAAGCGGCAGAATGGTTTCATAGCAAATGGGGCGTTCCCAAGGAAGCCTACTTGGAATGCATGGAAGCCTATCTGAATAAGCAAACCGAACTGGGGTGGTTTCTGTGCATGGATGGTGAAGGAATCGTCGGCGGACTGGGTGTCATTGAAAACGATTTCCATGACCGACCCGATCTGACCCCCAATGTCTGCGCCGTGTATACGGAAGAAAGCCATCGCTCTTTGGGAATCGCCGGAAAGCTGCTGAATATGGCAGTGGAGGATCTGCGGGCAAAGGGCATTTCTCCTGCGTATCTCGTCACTGACCATACCGGCTTTTATGGGCGCTACGGATGGGAATTCCTTTGCATGGTGCAAGGCGATGGCGAGCCTGATATGACACGGATGTACATTCATAGATAAAATCCAGTCCGCTTTCGAAAGCTTATTCGGTTCATCAAAAATGAGGACGATAAGGGAGACAATTCCTGACTGCAGCCAGCGATCCATGGACGATTGTCAGAAAAAACCGAGTGCTTTCGCACTCGCCTTTTTCTGGCAGGGGCACTAGGACTTGAATTCTCGGTTGTTCAGCATTTTACTATCATTTGTTGCCATTATTAACCAAAACCCGGCAATCTCGGAACATTTTATTGCCATTACCAATCTCCCTTAACCACCTTTTACCTTCCTTGCAAGGGTGAAAATAAGGGAGATAATCGCCGTATTGTCGCATAGCAGGTACAGAAAACGCAGATGTATAACGGCGATGACGCGCCCGGAACGCCGTTTTCCCGATCCAAGATATTTCATTGTTGGTATTGTACTATTTCTGTATTTTTGTGTCAATACATCTCCATATCAAAAACCCAGCACCGCTGATTATTTCAGCAATAATTCTGCCGTATTTTCGCAGATATAACCCAAAAAAACGAAACATATCCGCGAGAAATAGAAAAACGAGTTGTATCCGTGAGATTCTGCATCGCAGTAAAAGTGGCAGCCGCCGTTGCCATTATGTAAAGAAATTCCCACCTTGCCTCAGCAGGGTGGGAATATACTTTTGGAATGGGTCTTATGTTGTCAGCCAACAGGGACCAGAGGCAGCTCGTCTTCATCTAATCCAGGGAACAAGGGTGGTTCCGGAGGATCTGTTTCCTCTGACGGTTCCGTAGACTCAGGAGGTTCCGTTTCATCTGTGGGCTGCGTCGGTTCGACGATCACAGGGGGCTCGGTGTCCTCGGTGGGATCCGTCGGATGCGTTCCCTGAGTGGGTTCGGTGGCTGCCGGAGGGGGTGTGCCCTCGGTGGGCTTTGTGTCGCCGTCAGAGGGCTTCACAGGTTGTGTATCAGTCGATTCAGTAACTTGCGTTGTAGGCTGCGTAGAGGTGCCAGATGGTTCTTCCGCTGCCTGCTTACCGCAGGCAGTCAGAAGAAGTACCATCGCCAGCAAACACAGCCAAACGCTGATAGAATGCCAGGTCATCGTTTAGGGAACGATGACTGGAGGCATTTCATCCGGGTCGAGGGGTTCATCCGTCATGCCGCTGGTGGTGATAATGTCCATCGCCTCAAAGCGGATGATTTCGATTGCAGCTTCCTGATAGAGTTCTTTCATCATCCATTCTCCTTAAAATAAGTATTTGCTGCCTGATTATACAGGTAGAGAGCAGATACAACATCCTTCGTTTCCCGGTCAAAGGCACCGGTGGTATCGTTCAGAACGGCGGTGCAGTAGGACATGGGGGTGAAGGTAACATCGGCAGTATTGGTGCCGTCGTTGATGGTAATGGTCACGTTCTCATCCAGATCCTTGGCGGCGATGCCAACTACGTCAACGTAGTACAGACCGCTGCGCTGCTTGACTTCCAGCTCCTGACCGTTGTAGGAAGCGGTGATGGGAGCGGTGAAGAAGAACCGCAGGGTAGTTTCGGACTTGAGGATCAGAGATGCGGAGTAGAACTTTGCCAGCGCAGTACCCTGACCGGCCACAGCGTTGAAGCCCTCGATGGTCACATCGGAGTAGTCAGGTGCTTCCAGACCGGCGTTTGCCAGCTTATCGGTGTTGTAACCGAAGTGGATTTGAGAAGCGGCACCGTAGTTCAGCATGGAAGCAATCAGATTTTTGGTAGCCTCATCCCCGGAGTTGGCAAGGATGTTCTTTGCGTAGGTCTGAATGCTGTAGGCATACGCCTTCGTGGAACCGCCGTCGTAGAAGAACTGGCTGATCACATCGTTGGTCATTTCCTTGGCGTCCACAGCGCAGGAGAACACATAGTAGGTTTCACCCTGGTACTCATGCTTCACGCCCTCGCTGACGGGGATCTTAACGATCTGGCCATCGGCCATGGTGAACTGCATATAGGCGGTGGAGTCAGAGAGAACCGCATCGGACAGGAGCATATAGTAGTTGATGGCAATATTGCCCTTCAGGCTGATAGAAGCGAAGCACAGCTTGGCAGGCTGCATCAGCACGCCGCAGGCGTCGCAGCGACCGCTGTTGTCTGCATCTATATGCTGACCACCGACATCACTATTGCTGTAAGCAACCTCGTTCTTACAGTTGGTAACCTCGTAGACTTTCGTACCCTTCAGTACGGGGTAAGCATCCTCGCCGATGGTCTGACCCCAGACCAGCTCGGGCTCAGCCGTGCCAATCCAATCACCGGTTTCGTCATCCCAGATATCCTCGCCCTGGATGCCGCTCTGGAGCAGGTAAGCAACCTTGCCGCTGGCGAAGTCCGCTGCGGTCATGGCGGTGGTGCCGTCATAGTCATCCTCGGTGCCGAGGAAGTAGCAGTTTTCGATGGCGCCGTAGCCGACGGAATGAGAACCGATCAGAACCTTGCCCTCGGCACCATCGACTGTGGCGGTGCTGAAGCAGTTAATGGCGTGGCTGGAGCTAAGGTTACCAATCAGGCCGCCCACCGCATAGTAATCGCCCTTGACGGTGGTGTTGGTCACAGCGCAGTTGGTAACGGAGCCGCCGTTGGTCATGCAGGCAACCACAGCGCCCACATATTCCTTGCCTTCGAAGTAGCTGTTTGTGATATGCAGGTTGCTGATCTCATACCACCAGCCCTCGCAGCCGAACAGGCCCACATAGGTTCTGTTGCCGCCGATGCACTTCAGGCCGGAAATGGTGTGATCGTTACCGTTGAAATAGGCGTAGGAAGCATTAATAGGCTCCCAGTTGGGGGCATTTTCGGGAATGACGATATCCGCAGTCAGTTCAGCATAGATCTCAGCATTGGTAGTGTTCAGATACTGAGCATACCAGTAAAGCTGACCGGCGTTGCTGATTTCGTACACGCCCTTGCCTTCGTTCCACGCAGCAGCTTCAAAGTTGCCGCAGGCGGAGCAGAAGCCGTCCACATACTCACTGAGATGGTTCTCGCTGAGAATCACAACGGTGTGGTCATCGGTGTACTCTACGCCGTCCAGTTCCAGCGTGACATCATAAGTCTCGCTGCCGGGGTTGAGGCAGTCAGTAGCCTCCACACTGCCGGTCAGTTTGCCGTAGCCGTAGCTGGAGGCAAGGCTCTGATTGCAAAGGCCGCAGCGCAGATTTGCTTCCACATAGCACTCGCCCTCATAGGGATCGTACCAGGTGAATTCCGCGTAGGGCTCGCCGGTGTGGTTATCGTAATCGGGATAACCCTCGGTAGCGCCGCAGACAGAGCAGGTCTTGGGGTCGGCGCAGGTGGCGTCCATCCAGTCGTGGCCAAGAGGCTCACTTTCGGAGATGCCGCAGGTGGAGCAGGTTCTGGCAATTTCGCAGTCGATGAAGACCCATGTGTGGTCGATGTTGACATTGGTGTTGCTGTAGAGGATATCTTCCTTGCAGTTCATGATCTGGAACACCTGGTCGTCGCCGTAGGTGGGGTAAGCATCGGTGCCCAGGGTCTGGCCGAAGCCCAGTGCGTAGGCCACAGAGCCGTCAGCGAAGGCCTCGGTAGCAAGGCCGGTGACACCTGTGATCTCCGCGTTACCGCAGGTATCCAGCGCGCACAGGGCGGAATCGTAATAGCAGTTCGTATAGGCAGATCTATCGTCGCCGCCCACCAAGGCGCCGGCACGCACATAGACATCCTCGTTGAGGCTAACGGTGGCAGCGACCAGGCAATTGGTCATGGTTCCCGTCTTGAAATAACCCGCGATGCCACCGGCCAAGATACCACTGCT
This sequence comes from Faecousia sp., assembly GCA_045590815.1. Classification (GTDB taxonomy): domain Bacteria; phylum Bacillota; class Clostridia; order Oscillospirales; family Oscillospiraceae; genus Faecousia. The sequence continues at coordinate 10,315 of JAZNRS010000005.1, read as the reverse complement.
TGATTCCGCAGACACAGTGCCGATGAAGGAGCAGTTTTCAATGACAGGATATACATAATCATAATTACTGTAAGAAACGACAAAAGAACTGTAAGAGCAATACGCCGCGATACCGCCGGCGTAGGCAGTCTTGTTGGTAGCAGTGGTCACAGCCTTGAAGCTGCCCTGAACGTTCAGGTTCTTCACCGTGCCGCTGAAGTGCCCGAAGAAGCCGGCATAGACAAAAGCGTCAGAGGTGACGGTGCAGTCGATGCCGCTGACGGTGTGACCGTTGCCGTCAAAGATGCCGGAGAAGCCGTTCGAAATGAATACACCATCCTTCGCGACACCCACACCAATGGGGATCCAGGGCAGACCAGTCATGTCAATATCCGCCATGAGCTTGGCGTTGACACAGTTGGTGGTGTAGTACGTAAATCTGCTGCCATCCGGACCATAATATGTATGGGTCTTCAGGATCTCGCCGCTGTTGACGTAGTTGGCGAACCACAGAAGCTGGCTGGCGTTCTCGATTTCGTAGAGCGCGAAGCCGTTGGCACCAACGCCATTCTGCTTCGGCACGTCATATTCGCCGCAGAGGGTACACTTGCCATCGGTGCCGAATTGCTGATGGTCGGCGAAATCACCGTAGCTCTCGCCGCAGACTCCGCAGACCGCCTTATCCTTACAGGTAGCCGCAATGAGTTCACTGTGGCCCAGTGCCTCACCGAAGCTCTCACCGCAGTCTTCACAGACCGCAGCCGCCGTGCAGGTAGCGGTGCCGATGTGAGTCTTCTCAGTGACCTCTTCCTGCGTGTTGGAGTAGGTGACACAGCCGGTTGTCACCGGATAAACTGGATCATCGCCGTAGGTGGGATAGGCATCGGTGCCCAGGGTCTGGCCGAAGCCCAGCTTGTAAGCCACCGCGCCACTGGCCATCACTTTCGTGGACACGCCGTTGACGCCGGTGATTTCCTCGTCACCGCAGGCATCCAGGCTGCACAGAGTGGAATCGTAATAGCAGTTCGTATAGGTAGATCCATTGTCGCTGCCCACCAGCGCGCCGGCGTAGGGATACGAGCACTCGTTGGATGTGACCGTTGCCGCGGACAGGCAATTGTTCATGGTGCCGTGAGAGACGTAACCCGCAATGCCGCCGGCATAGGTCAGGTAGTTTGCTTCCGCAGACACAGTGCCGATGAAGGCACAGTTTTCAATGACGGGATACACATCATCATAAATACTCCCCATCCCACTGAACCCAACCATATAGCTCACACGAATAGCCTCTGCCACAATGCCGCAGGCGTAGGCACTCTTGCCAGCACCGGTGGTCACAGCCTTGAAGCTGCCCTGAACGGTCAAGTTCTTCACCGTGCCGTGGAAGAATCCAAAGAAGCTGGCATAGGCTTCGTCCTCAGTCGTCATAGCGTAGTCAATGCCGCTGACGGTGTGACCGTTGCCGTCAAACACGCCGGTGTAGCCTCTGTTCTGGAGGTCACGCACACCAATGGGGTTCCATGGCAGACCTGTCATGTCGATATCCGCTATGAGCTTGGCGTTTACGCAGCCGGTGGTATAGTATGTATAAGAAACACCTATATCATCATAGACATCACGTGTCTTCAGAATCTCGCCGCTGTTGACGTAGTTGGCGAACCACAGAAGCTGGCTGGCGTTCTCGATTTCGTAGAGTGCGAAGCCGTTGGCACCAACGCCATTCTGCTTCGGCACGTCATATTCGCCGCAGACGGTGCACTTGCCGTCCGTACCAAACTTGCCGTGGCCCAGGGGCTCACCGAAGCTCTCGCTGCAATCCTCACAGACCGCAGCTTTTGTGCAGGTGGCGGTGCCGACGTGGGCCTTCTCCACGATTTCGCACTCAGTATTGGTGTAAGTAACACAGCCTGAGGTGGCGATATACACCACATCGTCGCCGTAGGTGGGATAAGGATCGGTACCCAGGGTCTGGCCGATGCCCAGTGCGTAGGCCACCGCGCCACTGGCCATCACTTTCGTGGACACGCCGGTGACACCCTCCAGCGCGCCGTCAACGCAGGCATTCAGCGCACACAGGGTGGAATCGTAATAGCAATTCGTATAGGCGGACTCATGGCTACTGCCCACCAGTGCGCCGGCGTAGGGATGCCTACACTCGTTGACTGTAACCGTCGCCGCGGCCAGGCAATTGGTCATGGTGCCTTTATAGATGTAACCCGCAATGCCGCCGGCGTGGGCCTGGTTGTTTGCTTCCGCAGACACAGTGCCGATGAAGGTGCAGTTTTCGATGGTAGGATACACGTACTCATACCAAAAGTTATCATCATCGCCACAGGCATATTTCGCATCCAGAGCAGATGCCGCGATGCCGCCGGCGTAGGCAGCCGTGTACTCCCCGGTGGTCACAGCCTTGAAGCTGCCCCGAACGGTCAGGTTCTTCACCGTGCCGTGGAAGAGTCCAAAGAAGCTGGCATAGGCTTTGCCCTCAGTAGTCACCGTATAGTTAATGCCGCTGACAGTATGGGCGTTGCCGTCAAACACACCGGTGTAGCCTTTGTGCTCGATGTCCTCCACACCAATGGGGTTCCAGGGCAGACCTGTCATGTCGATATCCGCCATGAGCTTGCCGTTTACGCAGCCGGTGGTGTAGTGGACATCTGTCCGTACGTAATCATAAAAAAATGTATGTGTCTTCAGAATCTCGCCGCTGTTGACATAGTCGGCGAACCACAGAAGCTGGCTGGCGTTGTAGATCTCGTACAGAGCGAAGCCGTTGGCACCAACGCCATTCTGCACGGCAGGCTCATAGTAGCCGCAGTTTGTGCAGAGTCCGGCCTCATAGCTCTCATGAGGGCAGACCGAAGCGCAGACGGTACAAACGCCCTTACTCCAGACGTGATTGCTGTCGGTGCCGCAGACGAAACCGCAGACATCGCACTCCAGATCCTCGCCAAAGCTGTGCTTTACATCGGTACCGCAGGTCAGACCGCAGATATCACAGACGTAATCCGTAAAGCTGTGATTACAGGTCACAGAGCAGACCTTGCAGGTGCCCAGATCCCAGTCATGCTCCGCATCGGTGCCGCAAGTGAAGCCACAGACACCACAAACGCTGTCCGCCCAGTCCTTGTGTCGGCAGAGCTTTCCGCAAGTGGTGCACTTGAAGTCCTCGCCGTAGCTTTCGTGAGCGCAGAGAGACGAAATGGTGAAAAATACACCTGCTGTCAGATTACCGCAGGTATCGTTATTGGCAGCATACTTTTTCTCGCTGCCAACAAAGATGTCAAAACTGCATTCATCGGCGAATCTTCCCTTCACCCACTCAAAGGTGAATTCCGTGTAGCTGTCAAAGGGGGTGCTCCAGGTTTTGTTTTTTAAGCCATCTTCCACAGTTAAGGTGTCCAGCAGCTCGCCATCGGCATAAACCTTGATGGCATTGCCGGTCCAACCGTCACTGTATTTTTCAATCAATTCCAGCGTCAGGTTTACCTCCTGGCTGCACAGGCTGCATACACCCCCAACCGTCGCGCTGTGACGGCAGTGTTCGCCACAGTTGACGCAAGCGCCGTCGCTAAAGCTGTGGCCGGGGCATTGATAGCCGCAGATACCGCACACACCGTTATTCATCTGGTGCAAGCAGGCAGCGCCGCAGCTTGTGCAGACGCCGTTTTCGTAGACCGGCTCCGCACAGGTGGCGGGGACGGTCAGAAGCTCGTCGTCATCATTGTAGCTGCTGCCACTGGCGCTCAGCTTCTTCTCCGTGCCCACATAGATCACGAAGCTGGTCTCACTGGCGTAGCTGCCCTTGACCCACTTGAAGATGTAGGTCGCGTGAGGGTTGAACTCCTTGATCCAGGTGTTTGAGCTGCCGTTATCGATGGTCGCGGTGTCCAGCAGCTCGCCATTGACATAAATTTCAATGGCGTTGTCGTTCCAGCCGTCGCCGTAGCTGTCGGTCATCTCGATGGTGATCATGCCTTCCGTACCGCCGTCGGCGGCGTGTGCCACCAGCGGAATACCGGGCATCATCGACACCAGCATGACCAGTGTCAACAGCCACGCGAGGGCTCTGTCTGACAGAGTTTTTGAATGTGTCATACTTGTTACCTCCTATTGAAATGGGGTCAAAGTGCAGTGTTCTTTGCCAGCGTCTACCCACCGCATTTTCTCATATATTGTATCACACGAAATTACACAAAACAAGGCTTTGCATAAATTTAGATTCTACTGTTAATCCGAAAGGCCGGGAATCCGGTTGCATGTAAGACGTACGCATTGTTTTCACCTCACATAATAATCTGAGGATTCGCAAAACACTCTCCTCTATATTGTTATGATTTTTGAGCATACATCACAACAGAAAAGCCGCCGATACGTAATGCACCGGCGACTTGTTCCATCATTTTATATACCCTATCTTCTTCAGGTACGGCAGATAGCGTTGGAGCTGAGGATTGCCGGACTTGTCTTGGGAATGTCAGCAAAATATTCCAGAATCTCAATCTTCAATACATCCACATCCAAAGTATTCTGCGATGGTGCAAGAAACTTGTCGATGTACTTTTTGTAGACGCACAAAGTTCGCTCACGGACTTTCTGCGCCTTCTTCAGAGCGAGAAACTCGTTGGAAATTTCTCGCAGCGTGCGGTCATCACAGACCATTTTCATTCGCATACTTTACACCTCACAATTTGTCAAAACCGTAGGTCTAGAAGATATTTTTGGCTTTGCTGAAATCCGTATTCTGAACTTTTTGACCAACAAAAAAGGGAATTTACGAGAGAAACTCGTAAATTCCCAATCTTGGCAGGGGCACTAGGACTTGAACCCAGAGCCTACGGTTTTGGAGACCGCCGCTCTACCAATTGAGCTATACCCCTATATATAAAAGGCGAAGGCCTTAATTCACTGGTGGGCCTTCAGGGATTCGAACCCGGGACTATCCGGTTATGAGCCGGAGGCTCTAACCAACTGAGCTAAAGGCCCATAATGTTCACCACAAGGGCTCATCACAAGGCGTATTCTATCATCTTTTCGTCCGTATGTCAAGCAGTTATTTCAAGAATTTGAAAATCGGGAACGGATCGCGATCCGTTCCCGATATCATTCACATGAGCCGTTGGATAAAGCCGATAATCAGCAAATGCAAGGGATAATACACATAAAATCCCCACTTGGTCAGCCTGTTCCGCAGGTGTCCACGTTGTCCGTTGTACATGGCGATCACGGGGATGGACAGCACCACGCACAGCTGCAGCAGACCGTAGACCCGATCCAATGCGAAGAAGTACACAGTTGCATAAATGCCCACATAAAACACCATCCAAAGCATCTGCTTTTTTAGATCCCCCCGGTTGGTGCCAAAGGCCAGGATGCAAAGACTCGCCACACAGCTCCAGTCGCTGGGGAAGGTGATCAGACAGATCCCCAGGATCAGCAGGACTTTCTGCCATTGCCGGAACCGGGGGCTATACTCGATCCGCAGCATCACCAAGCCCCATGCCAAAGGCCACATGACACTGGTTTGATTCAGGATCCTTCCATAATAAAAAGGAATGAAAGAACGCCAGTCCACAAAATCTCCGGAGGCGAAAATGTACGCAAAATGGGAGATCACAGCGAAGAAAAACAGCCGTGCGGTATATTTTTGGATGTTTTTTGTGTGGTGGAAGCCCTCTGCCACGAAGAAACACATGATCGGGCAGGTGATGCGCCCCATGGCGTGAAGGAGTAAGGGAAGTGGCTCAGCCGGGTAGCCGGGGAAGAGAAGCCATGCAATATGGTCAACGGTCATCGCCAAAATGGCGATGAGCTTGATGGCATTTCCGTTCAATACCTTTTTCATGGATTATTCTTTGATGAGCTTGGTTTCCAGATTGGGGCGTCTGCGGCGACGGCGGCGGTTGGAAGTGGGACGCTCCTCGGGGTCTGCCTTTTCCGCACGGCGGGCATAGGCTTCGGCGGCCTCGGAGGTGGCCTCATAGGTCAGCCGGCTGACACGAACCGTGCCGTCGGGCTGCTCGGACAGCCGGATCCGGATGAGGAATTTTCCGTGCTCCGGGCAGGTGGCCAGATCCATATACCGGTGTCCCGGCTGGGAGAACCAACGGGTGCCCTCCATCTGCGCACCGCAGGTGGGGCAGATGTTTTCCGGGCCGGTCATGGCGGTGATGGCGGCGTGCTTGTCCGGGTAATCGTGGAACACCTTCCGGCAGATGCACCCGGGAAGCTCCGCACCGTGGAAGCCGTTTTCGTGGCTCTTCAGAGCCTGCTTATACTCCGCCGCACCCCGCTCCAGATCCAAACGGGCGCAGATCAGCGCGGTATGGTAAGCATCGCCCAGTGCGTCGTGGGCAGGACGGGTGGGCTCGATGCTGAAGATCTCCATGGCGGTCTTCAGCGCCTTTTGGGAATTGGAGCCGTCGGTCTGGGCGTTGAAGATCATCTGGGCGTTGTACCAGGTTTCCGTCCAGCTGTCGTCCAGGTTGAACAGCTTCAAATTCTCCCGGAGGATGCCGATATCATCAAAGCCCCAGGTCAAAAACACGATCTTTTCGCCGCACCAGCTGCGGAACTGCTCCATAGCCTCCGGGAATGGGATGCCCTCGGCGTTGAGCTGGGATTCCTTGATGCCGGTGAGCTTGCTGACCCGGCGGTTCAGGCGGCGGTAGTATTTGGGACGGATCAAAACCTGAAATTCATCGGCAACCTGCCCGTCCTGCAGGCGGACAGCGCCGATCTGAATGATCTCGCCACGGATGGTCACCGGCAGGACCTTCTTGGAGGAAGGGGAACCGGGCCATGGCTGATTCCATTCCATGTCCAGTACAATATAATCCATGTGTGTAACCTCACAATTTCTGATTAGGTGTCCAGCAAATAGTGGACAGAGCGCACTTCCTTGCCGTCACGGCAGTAGATCCGGGGGACCCGGCGGGTGATGCCGCAGACGAATTCGTAGTTGAAGCTGTCAGCGGCGTTGGCGATGGACTCCATGGTGATGGTTTCAGCCCCGTCGGTGCCCACCAGGGTCACCCGGTCATCCAGTTTAACGTCCGGAATGTCCGTTACATCCACCATCATCTGATCCATGCAGATCCTGCCCAAAATCGGGGCTTTTTTGCCGTGGATGAGCACATAGAATTTGCCGGTCAAGCTTCTGCGGTAGCCGTCGGCATAGCCAACGGGCACGGTGGCAACCACCGTGGGACGGCTGGTGACGAAGATGCCGCCGTAGCTGATGGGGCTGCCCGCGGGCAGGGTCTTGACGTGTGTCACACGGCTGAGCCATTGCAGCGCCGGCTTCAGAGGAAGCAGGTCGGGGGATACCTCGGCGCTGGGGTACATACCGTAGGTGACGATGCCGGAGCGCACCATTTCGTAGTGCTTGGGGAAATTCATCAGACCGGCGGAATTGTCCAGGTGACGGATGGGAACCTCCAGACCACGCTCCTTCAGCATGGCATCGAAGGCGTCGAATTTTGCCGCCTGCTCCCGGGCACGGGTCAGGTCTGCACAGTCGGCGGTGGCGAAATGGCTGAATAGCCCCTCTGCCACGATGTTGGGCAGTTTTGCGATGGCGGCGCAGATGTCCGCCGCTTCCTTGGTGGGCTGGAAGCCGATGCGCCCCATGCCGGTATCCACCGCCAAATGGATGAAGGCAGTCTTGCCCTGGCGCTTTGCCTCTTCGGACAGCACCAGCGCATCTTCATAATGGCAGATGGTCAGGCGCACATTTTCCCGAACCGCATAGGGGATGGCGGAAACCGGCATACGCCCCAAAATCAGAATGGGCGTAGCGAAACCGGCCTGCCGCAGCTCCAGCGCCTCCAGCATGGAGGACACCCCGAAAAAGGCGCAGCGATCCTGCAAAAGCCGTGCTACCTGCACAGCGCCGTGACCGTAGGCGTCCGCCTTGATCACCGCCATCACCGGCACGCCGGCCTTGGCACGAACCGCATCGAAATTAGCGGCGATGGCATCCAGGTCGATTTTGACGTAATTGCTGTCGAAATTCAAGCTCAGATCAACTCCAATACTTTCTTACCTTATAACATATCACACATTCCTCAAAAAGTAAAGAACACCGCCGGAAAACCGGCGTTGTTTTTTGTGATTGTTTGGCGGTCTTTTGGCTCCCCTTTGAGGGGAGCTGGCAAAAATCGGCTCTTCGGAACCGATTTTTGACTGAGGGGTGTTTTGATGATATCACCCCTCAGCCCCTTTGGGGCACCTCCCCTCAAGGGGAGGCTTTTTAGTGGGCGGTGTATTTTATTAGCACTGGCAATCGCAGTCGCAGCGGTCGCAATCGGTGGGGGCGAACTGTTTTTCCGGGAAGGGGATGCGGCTGAACATCTCGCAGGGATCCTCGGCGCAGCCGGGGGTGTCGCAGCATTCCTTGGTGGGAATGGCGTTATCCAGCACGGGGATGACGATCTGGGCATCCCGTTCCAGACGGATGAGGGAGAATTGTCCCAAGGTGACAAACAGCCGCCGCTGACAATTGGTAAGCACCAGCTCCTCGTCAAACAGCTCCCGGACGCAGCCGGGGATCTGGCAGGCCAGCTCCTGACCGCAGTCGCACACGTCCCGAACCTTGGAGCTGAGCACCATGGGATCCAGCACCTCCACCACGGCGGTGGGGCGGTTGGCGCTGTAGCGGCTGATGCCGTCGGCACCGGGCAGGCGGGTATCGGAGGTGAAGATGTGGGCGTGGCTGTCCTCGCCGCAGAGCACCGCCCGCTTGGAGAACACCGCAAGTCCGCTGAGGACTGCCGGCTTGCAGTTGCCGATGATGGCATCCGCCAAAATTCGATAGTAGAAGGTCACGTCGATGCAGTAGTGGTTCCGGTCGAATGCCACCGGCTCCACGTCAATGTATGCGTACAGAAGCTCTGCGCACCGAACACGGGCGCTGGTGGCGGAATCCAAGGTGCATTGGGAGCCCTTGGTCAGGTAAACTCGCAGATCCTCGATGCAGTCTTTGTCCCGACAGCTATCGGTGATTTTTCGGGTGTGGATGGACAGCGCTTCCTGACAGCGTTCTGACATGATAATACCTCCCGAATGTGGTCTTATAAGCAATAGCGCCCATCAACTGTCATTGCGAGGAGCGAAGCGACGTGGGACCGAAGGGAATGCCTGTGGTGCGATCTCCCACGATAATGAGGGGATTGCCACGCCAGTGTGCACACTGGCTCGCAATGACATAAAAATAGGGGATTGATAAGCAACGCTTATAGGACAGTTTATGCACATTCGGCTACCATGTGAATCGGTAGGTGGTTTGGCTTTTATAATGGGTAAAAAAGGGCTGTGGCCACTGGGGGTGATTGACCGCATCGGGGAAAAACTGGCTTTCCAAACACACAGCGCAGGATTTGCCATACAGTACGCCGCCCTTGCCGGGATTGCGGAAGCCGCCGCCGGTGTAGACCTGCAGGCCGGGGCAGTCGGTGGTTACGGACATGGTGCGCCCGGAATGGGGATCGTGAAGCACGGCGCAGGGGTCGCCCTGCAGCACGAAATTATGGTCATAGCCCTTGAAAAGCCCTCGAACATCCCGGTTCAGCGCCTTGGGGGTACGAAAATCCATGGGCGTGCCGGCGACGCTTTTCAGCTTCCCGGTGGGAAAGCCCATCCAGTCGGTGGCGGTGTAGAATTCCGCCGGCATGGTCAGAATTTGCTCCATGGCCCGTTCCGCATGATCGTGTCCAGCCAGGTTGAAATAGCTGTGATTGGTCATGTTGAACACGGTTTTGGCATCGCTCACCGCCTCATAGGAGATGGTCAGCGCGGCGTTTTCCAGGCTGTAGCGAACCTGGATATCGGCGTTGCCCGGGAAGCCCTGGTCGCCGTGGGGACTGTGGAGGAAGAAGGTCACGGCGTTTTCTGTGACCTGCTCTGCCTGCCACAGCCGGGTGTGGAAATAGTCCGGGCCGCTGTGGAGGGCGTGAGGGCCGAATAGGGGAGTGACACGGTGGATCTCACCGTCCATGGTAAACCGAGCATTTTTGATCCGGTTGGCGCAGCGCCCGATGGTGGCGCCCACGCAGGCAAAGCCGTTGGTATAGCCGCTCACATCATCAAAGCCCAGCACCACATCGTCTGTGTGTCCGTTTTTGTCCGGCACCCATAGCTGGATCAGGGATGCGCCGAAGTCGCTGACCCTGGCGGTGATGCCGTCGGCGGTGATGGTATATAAGGTTGCCTGCCGTCCACCGGGCAGAGCTCCAAAATTTTGTGGCATAAAAGCGCCTCCAATTCTAAACGTAGGGGCCGATGCCCACATCGGCCCTATTCACAAAGGTGGTTGCCGTGGGGCCGATGTGGGCAT
>JAZNRS010000004.1:0-9212 GCA_045590815.1 Faecousia sp. | reverse complement strand
GAAGGCCTGCTTCGTGGAGGACGTGGAGGGTCTGGACGAGAATCCTCTGGCCTGCGCTTACGTCCGTGCCCGTGGCACCGACCGTCTGTGCTCCTTCGGCGACTGGGTGGCCCTGTCCGATGTCTGCGACGAGCTGACCGCCAAGCTGATCGCCCCCGAGGTCTCCGACGGCGTCATCGCCCCCGGCTACACCGACGAGGCTCTGGCCATCCTGAAGGCCAAGCGCAAGGGCAGCTACAATGTCGTCGCCATCGATCCCAACTACGTTCCCGCTGAGCAGGAGCGCAAGCAGATCTTCGGCATCACCTTCGAGCAGGGCCGCAACAACTTCAAGATCGGCGAGCATCTGCTGGAGAACATCGTCACCGAGAGCAAGGAGCTGCCCGAAAGCGCCAAGATCGACCTGATCGTGTCCCTGATCACCCTGAAGTACACCCAGTCTAACTCCGTTTGCTTCGCTTACGACGGTCAGGCCATCGGTGTCGGTGCCGGTCAGCAGTCCAGAGTCCACTGTGTCCGTCTTGCCGGCGGCAAGGCCGATACCTGGTTCCTGCGTCAGCATCCCAAGACACTGAATCTGCCCTTCCGGGAGGATCTGGGTCGCCCCGGCCGTGACAACGTCATTGACGGCTACATCAACGGCAACGAGGAGGACGTTTGCGCCGAGGGCATCTGGCAGAACTACTTCACCGTCCGTCCCGAGCCCCTCACCGCTGAGGAAAAGCGTGCATGGCTGGACTCCCGGGACGCTGTTGCTCTGGGCAGTGACGCCTTCTTCCCCTTCCCCGACTCCGTCAAGCGCGGTGTGGCCTCCGGCGTGAAGTACATCGCTGAGCCCGGCGGCTCCATCCGTGATGACCTGGTCATCGCCGAGTGCGATAAGAACGGCATCACCATGGCCTTTACCGGCATGAGCCTGTTCCACCACTAAGAATTGACCCTCAGGGGACGGCTTTTCGCCGCCCCCTGTCGGTGCGTTTAGCGGCGAAGCCGCATACCTTCTCCCGGGGAGAAGGTGGCCCGGCGAAGCCGGGTCGGAAGAGGAACGGCGATAACTAAAAGTTTGGAATTAGTCTGTTACAGCGCAAAAGCTTTCAGGTTTCCGCCCGCATTCCTCTTCAGTCTCGCTTCGCTCGACAGCTTCCCCCCGGGGGAAGCGATAGCGGCTGCGCCGCTAAAAATACTACGGAGGTAACCCTATGAACATCCTCGTCGTGGGTGGTGGCGGTCGTGAACACGCCATTATCCGCTCCCTGAAAATGAATCCCGATGTGCAGACCATTTATGCTCTGCCCGGCAACGGCGGCATCGCCGCTGACGCTACCTGCGTTCCCATCGGTGCCACCGACATTGACGGCATCGTAAATTTCGCCAAGGAAAACGCCATCGATTACGCCGTGGTGGCTCCCGATGGTCCGCTGGTTCTGGGCTGTGTGGACCGGCTGAACGAGATCGGCATTCCCTGCTTCGGCCCGAAAGCCAACGCCGCCATCATCGAGGGCAGCAAGGCCTTCGCCAAGAATCTGATGAAAAAATACGGCATTCCCACCGCCGCTTACGAGATCTTCTCCGATCTGGACGCGGCGCTGGAGTACCTGAAAACCGCTCCCATCCCCACGGTCATCAAGGCCGACGGTCTGGCGCTGGGCAAGGGTGTCATCATCGCACAGACCCGTGAAGAGGCTGTGCAGGCCGTCACCGACATGATGGCAAACGCCAAGTTCGGTAAGTCCGGCTCCACCGTGGTCATCGAGGAATTTCTGGAAGGCCCAGAGGTGAGCGTCCTGGCATTTACCGACGGACGCACGGTCCGTCCCATGGTGTCCTCCATGGATCACAAGCGTGCCGGGGACAACGACACCGGTCTGAACACCGGCGGCATGGGCACCATCGCTCCCAACCCTTGCTACACCCCTGAAATCGCCAAAATCTGCATGGATACCATCTTCAAGCCCACCATCCGTGCCATGAAAAAGGAAAAACGCACCTTCCAGGGCTGTCTGTACTTCGGACTGATGCTCACCAAGGACGGTCCCAAGGTCATTGAGTACAACTGCCGTTTCGGCGACCCGGAAACCCAGGTGGTTCTGCCTCTGCTGAAAAGCGACCTACTCACCGTGATGATGGCCTGCACCAACGGCACGCTGGCAAAGACTCCCGTCCGGTTCTCCAAAAAGCACGCCTGCTGTGTGGTGAAGGCTTCCAAGGGTTACCCCGAAAGCTACAAGAAGGGCTACAAGCTCACCATGTCCGACCGGGCGGCCAAGGCGACCTTCGTTGCCGGTGCCAAGCTGGAAAACGGCAAGCTGGTCACCTCCGGCGGCCGTGTCACCGGCACCACCGCTGTGCGCAGTTCTCTGGAAGAAGCCATCACCGCCGCTTACCGGCTGAGCGCCGGCGTCAAGTTCGCCAACGCCTACTGCCGCAGCGACATCGGCCAGAGAGCATTGAAGGAAAGCAAGTAAAATGCGCCATAGGCTCCCCTTGAGGGGAGCTGTCAGCGAAGCTGACTGAGGGGTGACGGTTTCACCCCACCGCCCCTTCGGGGCACCTCCCCTCAAGGGGAGGCTTAGCGCCCTACAATAGAAATATATAAACTAGGAGGAACTCCCCATGGTTTATCGCATTTATGTAGAAAAAAAGGAAGGTCTGGAAAACGAGGCCAAGGGTCTGCTGTCCGAAGCACAGAATCTGCTGGGCATCAAGAATCTGGAAAATATCCGGATTTTCAACCGCTATGACGCGGAAAATATCACCGAGGAGCTGTTTGACTACGCCGTTCAGACCGTCTTCTCCGAGCCCCAGCTGGACGTAGCCGCTCCCGAGGTGGATCTGCCCGGTGCCTATGTGTTCGCCGTGGAGGCTCTGCCCGGTCAGTTTGACCAGCGGGCTGACTCCGCCGCTCAGTGCATCCAGATCATCTCCCAGGGGGAGCGTCCCCTGATCCGCACCGCCAAGGTGTATGCCCTGTACGGCAAGCTCAGCGACAAGGACATCGCCGAGTTTAAGAAGTACGTCATCAACCCGGTGGAGTGCCGGGAGGCGGCACTGGAGGTGCCGGAAACCCTGGCCATCCAGTACGACATTCCCACAGAAGTTGCCACCCTCACCGGCTTCACCAAGCTGGACAAGGACGGTCTTGCCGACTTCATCAAGCAGTACGGCCTTGCCATGGATTTGGATGACATCACCTTCTGCCAGAGCTATTTTGTTTCCGAGGATCGTGACCCCACCATCACCGAGATCCGCATGATCGACACCTACTGGTCGGATCACTGCCGTCACACCACCTTCGGCACCATCATCGACGATGTGAAATTTGAGGATGCGCTGCTGCAAAGTACATATGAGGAGTACATTGCCACCAGAAATGCCCTTGGCAGAGAGAATAAGCCCATCTGCCTGATGGATCTGGCCACTGTGGCAGTGCGTCACCTGAAGGCCAACGGTCAGCTTCCCAAGCTGGACGAGTCTGAAGAGATCAACGCCTGCACCGTCAAGATCGACGTGACTGTGGACGGCGTGACCGAGCCTTGGCTGCTTCTGTTTAAGAATGAGACCCACAACCACCCCACGGAGATCGAGCCCTTCGGCGGCGCTGCCACCTGCATCGGCGGTGCCATCCGTGACCCCCTGTCCGGACGGAGCTATGTTTACGGTGCTATGCGTGTCACCGGTGCCGCTGACCCCCTGAAGCCCGTTTCCGAAACCATCCCCGGCAAGCTGCCCCAGCGGAAGATCGTCACCACCGCAGCCGCCGGTTACTCCAGCTACGGCAACCAGATCGGTCTGGCTACCGGCATCGTGGACGAGATCTACCACCCCGGCTACGCCGCGAAGCGCATGGAAATCGGTGCGGTCATCGCCGCCGCTCCTGCTGAAAATGTCCGCCGTGAGCGTCCTGAGGCTGGGGACATCGTCATCCTGCTGGGCGGCAACACCGGCCGTGACGGCATCGGCGGCGCTACCGGTTCTTCCAAGGCCCACAACACCCAGTCTGTGGAAACCTGCGGCAGCGAGGTGCAGAAGGGCAACGCCCCTGAGGAGCGGAAGCTGCAGCGTCTGTTCCGCAACGCCGAGGCATCCAAGCTGATCAAGCGCTGCAACGACTTCGGCGCAGGCGGCGTATCCGTTGCCATCGGCGAGCTGGCGGACGGTCTGACCATCGACCTGAACGCCGTGCCCAAGAAGTACGAGGGTCTGGACGGCACCGAAATCGCCATCTCCGAATCCCAGGAGCGGATGGCGGTCGTGGTAGAAGCCAAGGATGTTGCCCGGTTCCTGGAGCTGGCGCTGACTGAGAACCTCAACGCCGTGCCCGTGGCTACCGTCACCGAGGAAGCCCGTCTGGTGATGCACTGGAACGGCAAGAAGATCTGCGATATCAGCAGAGAATTCCTCAATTCCAACGGCGCGGACAAGCACATTTCCGTGGCGCCTGCCGCACCTACCGCCTATAAAAAGGAAGTTTCCGGAACATTTACCGAGAATTTCATGAATGTCGCCACCGACCTGAACACCTGCTCCAAGCGTGGACTTTCCGAGCGGTTCGACTCCACCATCGGTGCCGGCACGGTGCTGATGCCCTTCGGCGGCAAGAATCAGCTCACCCCCATTCAGGCCATGGTGCAGAAGATCTCCGTGGAGAAGAAGCACACCGACGACTGCTCCTTCATGTCCTTCGGCTACAACCCCTTCATCACCACCGCATCTCCCTACCACGGCGCGTATCTGGCTGTCATCGAGTCCGTTTCCAAGCTGATCGCCTCCGGCGCCAAGTTCGAGGATGTGTACCTGACCTTCCAGGAGTACTTTGAGCGGCTGAACAAGGATCCCCAGCGGTGGGGCAAGCCTCTGGCGGCTCTGCTGGGCGCATTTAAGGCACAGATGAATCTGGGCATTGGCTCCATCGGCGGCAAGGACTCCATGTCCGGCTCCTTTGAGAATCTGGACGTGCCTCCCACGCTGGTGTCCTTTGCTGTGACCACCGGCAAGACCGATGAGGTAGTTTCTCCCGAATTCAAGGCCGCAGGTCATACTGTCTGCCTGCTGAAGCCTGAAATGGACGAGAACGGTCTGCCTGTGACCGAGTCCCTGCTGAAGAATTTTGATGCTGTTACTCAGCTTCTGCGCACCGGCAAGGCCGTTGCCGCCTACACCCCCGGCATGGGCGGCGTAGCGGAGGCCGTGATGAAGATGGGCTTCGGCAACGGTCTGGGCATCGCCATTGACGAAGCTGTCACCATGGACGAGCTGTTCGGCTACGCCTACGGCGCATTCGTTCTGGAAATGACCGAGGGTACCATCGGCAATGTTCTGGGCGTGACCACCGACGGCGACTTCTCCTACCGCGGCGAGGTTCTGGCGCAGGATACTGTGCTGAACGCCTACGAAAACAAGCTGGAAAGCGTCTATTCCTGCAACATCGCCGCTCCCGAGGGCAAGATGGAGACCTTCTCCTATGAGGCAGACACCCGGGTGGCACCTGCCATCAAGGTGGCAAAGCCCAAGGTGCTGATCCCTGCCTTCCCCGGCACCAACTGCGAGTACGACTCCGCCAAGGCTGTCCGGGATGCCGGTGCCGAGCCGGAGATCATCGTCATCAACAACCTGAGCGCCGACGGCATCGCAAGAAGTGTGGAAAACTTCGCCAAGGAGCTGAAGTCCGCCCAGTGCGTGTTCATCCCGGGCGGCTTCTCGGCGGGCGACGAGCCTGACGGCTCCGGCAAGGTCATCACCGCATTCTTCCGCAACGCCGCCATCAAGGAAGGCGTCACCGATCTGCTGGAGAACCGGGACGGTCTGATGCTGGGCATCTGCAACGGCTTCCAGGCGCTGATCAAGCTGGGTCTGGTGCCCTATGGCAAGATCATTGATACCGATGAAACCTGCCCCACCCTGACCTTCAACAACATCTCCCGCCACCAGAGCCGGATCGTCCACACCCGTGTGGCCTCCAACAAGTCCCCCTGGCTGAGCCTGACCAACGTTGGCGATGTGTACACCGTGCCCATCTCCCACGGCGAGGGCAAGTTCCTGGCATCCGAGGAGCTGATCGCTGAGCTGGCGGCAAACGGTCAGATCGCTACCCAGTACGTTGACCTCAGCGGCAACGCTACCGCCGACATCCACTTCAACCCCAACGGCTCCCTGTACGCCATCGAGGGCATCACCTCTCCCGATGGCAGAGTGCTGGGCAAGATGGGTCACAGCGAGCGAATCGGCGCAGGTCTTTACAAGAATGTCCCCGGCGAGTACGACATCCAGTTGTTCAAGGCGGCTGTAAAGTACTTCAAGTAATACGAACCCCCCGGTGTACCGCACACCGGGGGGTATTATCGTAGGGCGGGGGCTTGCCCCCGCCGCATTATTCATCCCGAAACCACAGATTCAGATCCACATCCCCCTGGATACCGGGAACGGTGCCGCAGTCGCTGTACTGCCAGAATTCCATTTTGCAGGGAAGCTCCGGGGCATCGGCATACTGGGCGAACCAAAAGGGATACGCCGCAACCTTTTCCGGGTCAAGGAGGGTCTTGCTCAGCTCCAGGTTGAAATACACCATGGGCGCATAGCCAGCCGCCTCCACCTTTTTGCAGAACGTCTCCACGCAGGACAGCAAAACAGCCTCGGTCATATTTTCCGTGCGACCGGCGGTGTTGTACACCTCCCAGTCGTATGCCAGGGGCAGATCCAGGGGCGTATCCCCCAAAATCTCCAGCGCCAGCGCCGCTTCCGCCTCCGCCTCGGCGGCACTCACCGCCTGGGAGAAAAAGTATGCGCCGATCTGCAAGCCCGCCGCCTTGGCACCGGCGAGATTTTCTTTCGCCTTGCTGTCTTCCACCAGGGTGCCGTCCTGGCTGTTGCGGCTGCCCAGCCGCACGAACACGAATTCCACCCCGGCGGCTTTCACCGCAGCCCAGTCCACGTCCCCCTGGAACCGGGAAACGTCAATGCCGGTGACAGCGCCATCGCAGTGCAAAAAACCGTCTTTCCAGACAAAATCCGCTGCTTTATAGGGATTTTTCGGCAAAATCGGTTCTGTTTTTGGAAGCAGCGCAAACACGCCCAGGCACAGCAATACCGCTGCCAACAGCATGATGCATCCGTTGAGCCCTATTTTCTTACGCCTGCGTGCCACACCGCCACCTCCTTTTTTCTGCAGTATAGCACAAAAACCGCCAAAGGGAAAGTGGAAAATGATTGTTTATGTGATTAGTGCTCTGCGCCCCTTGGCCCCCGCTTTTAAGAGGGGGCTGGCAAAAATCTTTGATTTTTGACTGGGGGAGTTCGGGAAAATCTTTTTTTGCTCCCCCCGGCCTCGCTTGCGCTTCGGCCACCCCCCTCATAAATGCGGGGGGCAAGGGCGTGTGCGTTACTTTGCTAAACAATCATTTACTGCATCGGTTTCACAAATTCTTGCAAACAGGGCGGTTGTATGATATAGTAGATTGAATAACTATCGGGAGGGCTTCCCATGAAAACCTTACTGCACATCTGCTGTGCCCCCTGCGCCAATCAGCCCATCGAAGTGCTGCGGACAGATGGCCTGGAGGTCACCGGCTTTTGGTATAACCCCAACATCCACCCCTTCACCGAATACCGTGCACGGCGCAACTGTTTGCGTGAGTATGCCGCAACCATCGAGCTGCCCCTCATCGAGCGCAACGACTACGGTCTGCGCCCTTTCATCCGGGAGGTGGCGGAGGATATCGCCCGTCGGTGCGTCAAATGCTACGAAATGCGCCTTTTTGAAACCGCGCGGCAGGCGGCGGAGGGTGGCTTCGACAGCTTCACCTCGGCGCTGTTCATCAGCCCCTACCAAAATCACGAGCTGATGCGTGATGTGGCAGAACGTGCCGCCGCGGAATACGGGGTGGAATTTCTGTACCGGGATTTTCGTCCCTACTTCCGGGACGGGCAGGATTTCGCCCGGGCGCATGGCTTCTATATGCAAAAATACTGCGGCTGTGTCTTCTCCGAGGAGGAGCGTTATTTGAAGCGGAATAAGATTATTCCTTAAAAAACCTTCTCCCCAGGGAGAAGGTTATAGAACTGGAGGAAATATGAATCAATTTGAATTTTGCGTACCCTGTTTGTTTGGCTTGGAGGGCATCGCCGGTGACGAGCTTCGCCGTCTGGATCTGGAAAATGTCCGTGTGGAAAATGGTCGGGTGCTGTTTTCCGGCGACGAAAATGCCCTCGCCCGGGCGAATATCTCCCTGCGCACCGGCGAGCGGGTGCTGATTACCCTGGCGGATTTCAAGGCAACCACCTTTGAAGAGCTGTTTCAGGGTGTGTACCGGGCGAATTTGGAGGATTTTATCCCCAAGGACGGAGCGTTCCCTGTAAAGGGTCACTGCCTGAACTCACAGCTCATGAGCGTGCCGGACTGTCAGGCCATCGTGAAGAAGGCCGCCTCCAGGCGACTGGGCGAAAAATATGGCGTGACCTGGCTCCCGGAAACCGGGGTTAAGTACCAGCTTCAGTTTTCTCTGATGAATGACCGGTGCGTTTTGTACCTGGACACCTCCGGTCAGGGCCTGCACAAGCGTGGCTACCGTGCCATCGGCAACGACGCTCCCCTCCGGGAAACGCTGGCGGCGGCCATGGTGATCCTCACCCGGTATCGTGGCAGAGATTACTTCTGGGATCCCTTCTGCGGCTCCGGAACCATCCCCATCGAGGCGGCGATGATCGCCAAAAACCGTGCGCCGGGACTGCGCCGCCGGTTCGCCGCGGAGCAGTTTGCGTGGATGGATGAAAAAATCTGGCAAAGCGCCCGGGGCGAGGCCATGGATAAAGAATTCAAGGGCAATTACCGGATCCTGGGCTCTGACAACGATCCCAAATGCGTGTCGCTGGCAATGGCCAATGCCCGGAAAGCCGGCGTTGCCGACCTGATCGAGTTCCGTGATGGGGACGCCACCAAGATGAGCCTGCCCATCGACAGCGGTATCATCGTGTGCAATCCGCCTTACGGCCAGCGCATGGGTGAGCAGCGCGATGCCCAGCGACTGTACGCCGCCTTTGGTCGGCACCTGAAATTTGCCGACGGCTGGAAGAAGTATGTCATCACCTCCGAGCCGGAGTTTGAGCACTATTTCGGTCGCCGCGCGGATAAAAAGCGGAAGCTGTATAACGGCATGATCAAGTGCGATTATTATATGTATACCGACCCTGCGCGGAAGAAGAAATAAACAGATAAATGA
>JAZNRS010000003.1:0-2462 GCA_045590815.1 Faecousia sp. | reverse complement strand
GACCCCACCGCCAAGGACGGCATGATCAACCTTGCCCGTCTGGGCGAGCTGGGCAACGACGGCGTGCTGGCGCTGCTGGCGGATTCCACCAACGTGGAGCGCCAGGGCTACACTCCCAGCGAAACCCTGGTAGCCGAAAGCCTTGACCGGCAGTTCAAAAACTGCGATCAGCGGATCATCGTCACCACCTTCGCATCCAATATGCACCGGATCCAGGCAGTCCTCGCCACCGCCCACCGCTACGGGCGCAAGGTCGCTGTCAGCGGTCGGAGCATGGAAAATATGCTGAAAGTCGCCCAGGAGCTGGGCTATATCAAGGTGCCTGCAGGCACCATCGTGGAGCTGGGCGCCATCAAGAGCCTGCCCAAAAACAAGGTGGTCATCGTGTCCACCGGCTCCCAGGGCGAGAATATGTCCGCCCTGTACCGGATGGCATTCTCCACCCATAAGCAGGTGGATATCACCGCCGGCGACCGGATCATCATCTCCGCCTCTGCCATCCCCGGCAACGAGAAGGCGGTTTCCCGGATCATCAACGAGCTGTACCGCAAGGGCGCCGAGGTGGTCTACGAAAAGAGCGAGGGTCTGCACGTTTCCGGTCACGCCTGCCAGGAGGAGCTGAAGATCATTCACGGTCTGGTCAGACCGAAATTCTTCCTGCCCGTCCACGGCGAGCAGCGGCATCTGCAGATCCACGGCAAGCTGGCAAAGACCATGGGTATGACCCCCAAGCAGATCCAGATCGGCGAGATCGGCACCGTGTTCGAGTTCACCGGCAAGACCTGCAAGGTAAACGGCACCGTGCCTGCCGGCAAGGTGTTCGTGGACGGCACCGGCGTGGGCGACGTGGGCAGCGTGGTGCTCCGGGATCGGAAGCATCTGGCTCAGGACGGCATGATCGTGGTGTGCGTGAACCTGAGCAGCCAGGACGGCAGCATCATTTCCGGTCCGGATATCATCACCCGGGGCTTCATCTATGTGAAGGAGTCCGAGGAGCTGATGGACGAGCTGCGGGAGGTGGCGCTGGAGGCCATCGACCGGTGCAGCCGCCGTCGGAACCGGGACTGGGCGACCATCAAATCCGCCATCAAGAACGATCTGAGCGGCTACCTGTATAAGCACACCAAGCGCAACCCCATGATCCTGCCCGTTATCATGGAAATCTAATCTACAAAATTCACTGTCATTGCGAGCCAGTGCGCACACTGGCGTGGCAATCTCCATAGCTTTGCGCATTACTGGAGGAGATTGCCACGGGCCTGCGGCCCTCGCAATGACAACGTATTTTATACGCTGAACAACCATTTACCATCCCAAATGAGGTAATCCCAATGCTCTACTATTTCGCCCCCATGGAGGGGCTGACCGACAGCATCTACCGCCGGGTGCATCACAAGCATTTCGGCGGTGTTGACCGCTACTATATGCCCTTCTTCTCCCCCACCGTACACCGGTGTCTGACCCGGAAGGAGGATCGGGAGCTGCCCATGGCGGACTCCGTTTCCTTCACCGCCGTGCCGCAGATCATGACCAAGGTACCGGAGGATTTCCTCTGGGCAGCCCAGGTCTGCAAGGATCGGGGCTATGCGCAGGTGAATCTGAACATCGGCTGCCCCTCCGGAACGGTGGTGGCAAAGGGCAAGGGTGCCGGAATGCTCCGGGACCCGGATGGGCTGGATCGGTTTTTTGATGAAGTGTTCGCAGATGCCCCCATCCCTATTTCCGTAAAGACCCGGCTGGGCGTGGATGACGATGAAAATTTCCCCAGGCTCATGGATATTTTCAACCGCTACCCCATCCACGAGCTGACCGTCCATCCCCGGGTGCGCAAGGATTTCTATAAAAATCCCCTGCACATGGAATGCTTCGACTATGCGGCATCCGTCAGTAAGAATCCGCTGTGCTACAACGGCGATCTGTGCTCCCTCGGGGATATCCACGCCATAGAAAGCCGCTATCCCCAATTGTCCGGCGTGATGCTGGGCAGAGGTCTGATCGCAGACCCGGGGATGCTCGACTGCGGCACCGCAGTCCAAGTGCTCAAGGCATTTCACGATGAATTACTGGAAACCTACACCGAAGCCTTCGGCTCTCAGCGCAATGCCATGTCCCGTCTGAAGGAAAACTGGTTTTACTTAGCTCACAAATTCGACGGCGGAGAAAAGCTGTTCAAAGCCCTGCGAAAATCCACGGATTTTTCCCAATACCAGGCAGTCACCGAAGAAATTTTCGCCACACTTCCCCTCCTGCTCAGCCTGGAAAAACCATGGTAATATGCAAAAAACCGGCCAACTTGGCCGGTTTTTCACTATTTTGTAGTTGTAAATGATTGTTTAGCGGAGTAACGCACACGTCCTTGCCCCCCGCATTTATGAGGGGGGTGGCCAAAGCGCAAGCGAGGCCGGGGGGAGCAAAAATAGGATTTTTCCGAACTCCCCCAGTCAAAAATCAAAGATTTTTGC
>JAZNRS010000002.1:0-98951 GCA_045590815.1 Faecousia sp. | reverse complement strand
TCCGACCTGGAAACAAGCGAGGACTTCGACATGATGTTCTATACCATGTACTGTCCCTACGTGGAGGATGACGGTATCGCCGAGGATGACGGAGAGCGTCCGCAATTTATACCGCAGATGTAAGAAAGGAGAAAATCGACTATGCGACTACACGCAGAACTGCGACGAAAGCAATCCGAAATCCGATATACGGCTTGGGGTTCGATTTTATGCGACCCTTCCAAAAGAAACGACAGCTTTCGACAGAAAGTTGTCGTTTCTTTTGTTCTATTCTTTGAGAATTGAACTTGCATAATATCTAATTACTTGATATATTAACGATGGTAACGAAATATCATCGCAAGACGTTTAATTCGTTGATGAGGTAAATAACTATGAAACCTATTGTATATTTTTCCCGGGAAATTACGCCGCAGAAGGTGTTGGAGCTGTATCGGATGGTGGACAAGGCGCTTCCGGGCAAGGTGGCGATCAAGCTCCATTCCGGCGAAAAGGGCAATCAGAATTTCCTGAAGCCGGAGTTTTGGAAGCCCATTATTGATCATGTGGGTGGCACCGTTGTGGAATGCAATACCGCCTATGAAGGTCAGCGCAACACCACCGAGCGGCATAAGAAGCTGCTGGTGGATCACGGCTGGGTGAAGTATTTTCCGGTGGATCTGCTGGATGCGGCAGGTCCGGATCTGGAGCTGGATATTCCGGGCGGTAAGGTCATTCAGAAAAATTTCGTTGGCAAGGACATCGTAAATTACGATTCCATGCTGGTGCTGTCCCATTTCAAGGGGCATCCCATGGGCGGCTATGGTGGCGCCATTAAGCAGCTGTCCATTGGCGTGGCGTCTTCCTACGGCAAGGCATATATCCATGGCGCAGGTGTGCCGGCGCATATTTGGACCGCTGACCATGATTCCTTTCTGGAGGCTATGGCAGATGCGGCGGGTTCGGTGATCGAATTCTTCAAAAGGAATATCATTTACGTCAACGTGATGAAAAATATGTCCGTCGACTGCGACTGCTGTGCTGTGGCAGAGGATCCCTGCATTGGGGATATCGGCATTTTGGTGTCTACCGATCCCATTGCCATTGACCAGGCTTGCCTGGATCTGGTGATGGCATCTGACGATCCCGGCAAGGAGCATCTTTTGGAGCGGATCAACAGCCGCAACGGCGTGCACACCATTGAGGCAGCCGCTGCCCTTGGTTACGGCTCCCGGCGTTACAAATTAGTAGAAATAAATTAACTTGAGGTTCAAGAATTGGCTAAAATATCCACTGTCCGGTGTGGTATGATAGGCGCATACCATCGCAGAGCAGTGGGATCTGCCGATGCCGGGGGAAGATTCCCGGATGACCCGACGGCCGGTTCGTGACAGACTGCGATTCAAAAACATAAGCCCGGAGCGAAAGCTCCGGGCTTATTTTTTAATCCTCGAGTTCTTGAATCATGGAGGTCTTTTTGTAGTAGGTACGAATATAATCGGCGAAGGAGATCAGCAGGAAAATGCCATCTACAATGACGATCGTGCAGATGATCGTTTTGTTCAGGTCAGGCATCAGCACCAAAAGAATCAGACTGACAAACAGAACGGTGGTGCTGATTTTACCGGTGATCAGGGCACCGGTGAGCATTTTACCCTTACGAAACGTTACGATTCCGGCGATGAGCTGGAAGCTCTCCTTCAGCACAAACAGACCCACCACGATCCATAGGGGCAGGTATTGATACCGAATGCTCAGGCACAAAATCAGCGTAAATTGGGTGATCTTATCCGCCAAAGGATCCAGAATTTTGCCTACGGTGGAAATCATGTTGAAATGCCGGGCAATTTTGCCGTCAATCATGTCTGTCAGGCAGGACACTGCCAAAATGCCGCCTGCAATGTAATAGTGTGCCGGCTCGCTGGCCTTCAGGTAAATGATTACATACACCGGGATCAGCAGCAGACGGAAAAGGCTTAACATATTTGGTATTGTAAGAAAATCTTTCTTCCAATCTTTGATAATCATTGGTCGTTCCTCCAGTGGCTTTGCCACCGCATAATAGAATATTATAGTTTAAGTGCCGCCAGGAATCAAGTTATATTTTACCTTTTTTAAAAAAAGTTTTTGATTTTTCAACGTTTGTTAATATTTGTGGCAAGGGGATAGTGGAGCGCCAGATGCTTCCATGTTACTTTATCCAGTTCACCGGTTTGGGGAAGGGAGGTCATTTCCTGGAAAGCCGCCAATGATAGAGCGGTGGCTTCGTCCAGAATGCCGGATTGGCTGGGTTGGGATATGCTGGCGTAGGCTTCGGAAAGCACCGTCAAAATGGCCTGCACCAAATAGATATTGGGATTCCGTTCCCCACGGCGGATGACCTGCCCGGGCTGCAAAATAATGTAGAGTGGTTCGGCTTGCCCTACACGGATCAGCGCCGGCTCGTATGCGGCGACAATGGCCTCCCAGGTGGAATGATCCGCCACGCCGGTGACGGGAAGACCGTTGTTGCGCTGGAAGGTGGATACGGCGGTTGCCGTTTGATTGCCGTAAATGCCATCGGGAACCAGGGGAGGTTGCCGGGGATCGTCCTGGGCGATGACACGGATCATGGTTTGCAGGCTTCGGATGGGCTGTGCGATAAAGGATTCCGGGGGTCTCAACGGATCACCTCCTGCTTAATGGGATCCTGCCCACCTACGGCAAGATCCATACCGGGGAATTGGGTCATAGTGGTGGTTTTGGAATAGCGCTGACGGTTTCCGGGGGCATTTCTTGCGGCAGGCGGGAAAACCTCCGGGTTGCGCAGGGAGATGTTTTCGATACCGGAGTATTGGTCGTAGATCTCCTCCCAGGTGTCAGCATGGACGACGCCGGTTTGTGGCAGTCCGAAGAAGCGCTGGGCGGCGATGACGGCTTCCTTGGTTTCCGGACCGAAGATGCCGTCCACCTTCACCGGTGGGAGCTGTGGGATGTACTCTGCCAGCACCGCCAGCATATATTGCAAATGCCGCACTTTTTCGCCGGTGCTGCCCTCCCGGGGGGAATTGGGGTACTCCCAGGAGATGGAATAGAACCGCTGTCCCTGGCTGCGAAGCTCCGAAAGATTCGTGACTGCCGTGTACAGCCGCACCAGGGCGTACCATGTGGCCTTGCCAACGATGCCATCCACGGTCAGATTGAAAATTTCCTGGAATTTGCGAACCGATGCCTCGGTTCGACTGCCGAAAATGCCGTCTACGGGGGTCACTTTGGGAATTGCGGGGTAATTTTGGGATATGCGGTTCAATTCCACTTGGATGACTACCACATTTGGTCCGGAAGAGCCCCGGCGCAATGGGGTTCCCGGATAGGAGGAGGTATAGCCCCGGATGGGAGCATTGGGGACGATCTCCACATTTCCATAGTAGCTGCGCAGGATCTGGGTGGAGGAATAGCCTTGTCGGGCGAGATTTTGGCTGCCCCATTGGCTCAAGCCCTCACAGGTGACGGTGGTGCCGTTGCAGAATTTTGCCGCCAGGGGTTCCACAAATCCCGGTCGGCGCAGATAGTCGTTGAACAGCTCATCCACGATCCGGGAAATATTGTCGAAAAAGCTGCGCCCGTTGACAAATGCCTGGTCGATGGCGGTGGAGCTGGTGATGTCAAAATCGTAGCCCCGGCTGCGGTAAAACTCGGTGTAGACCCGGTTCAAAGCGAAGGATACGATGGCATAGATGTTGGCTCTTAGGGCGGATTCCTCCCAGGTGGGATAGATCTCGCTGGAGGCTACATTTTTGACATAATCCGAAAATGGAACGGTCACATTGGGGGCGTTGGAATCCGGTGAGCCCAGATGTACGGTGATCCGCTGGGGCACAAAGGGGATAACGGTGGGCATAGTTCACCTCCTATAGATTTTGCTGCGGCGTGGTGAATATCTCCTTGTCACCCCAGTCCTCGGGAAGCTCCGACAGGGGAATCATCTCTAAATTCTGGTTGGTGACGACGCCGGCAAATACCTGCAGATCTTGGTTTTCGATCTGCAGGTAGTCCTTATCCCGGGCGTAGAGATTCACTCTTGCAAAGGGCAGCTCCCCTGGGTCGGGAGATTGGCTTTCGGAAGCGTCCGGCACGGGGATGGCGATGGGCTCGATGCGACCGCTGCGGTCCGTCAGCCGCATGGCGATGGCGGTGCCGTCAAGGGCCGTTACGGTGATGGCAACATCCTTTAAGGGAATCCGGGCGTTGCTGGTGTAGGCGTTTACCTGGATGTATCCGGTGGATGGCAAAAGGATCCCTCCTTTCAGGGTTCTGTTCATGCTATGCGCTGCCGGTCTATTTTGTGACTGGCGGCATATAATGAGCCGAAAGGATCGTGATGGATATGTGTGCCATTGCCGGGATTATCGGTCTTGAAATTACAGAGGCGGTCATTGATAAAATGCTGCGGACCATGGCTCGCCGTGGTCCGGATGGACGTGGGATTATCACGAAAAAAGATTGGGCGTTGCTGCACACCCGGCTTGCGATCATCGATCCTGCCGGTGGGGCACAGCCCATGGTGCTGGAATGGGCAGGGGAGCGGTACATCATTTCCTATAATGGAGAGCTGTATAATACAGATGAATTACGCCGGGAATTGGAGCGGCTGGGGCATACCTTCCAGGGGCATTCGGATACGGAGGTGGTGCTTCATGCCTATGTCCAATGGGGTGCGGAATCGGTTGTGCGGATGAATGGGATATTTGCCTTTGGCGTTTGGGAGGAACGGGGTAAACGGCTGTTTTTGGCTCGGGATCGGATCGGTGTGAAGCCGCTGTTTTATGCGCAAACACCCCAGGGACTGCTCTTTGCTTCTGAAATCAAGACGCTTCTTGCCCATCCTGCCATTAACCCAAAATTGGATCGGGAGGGCGCGGCACAGATCCTGCTTCTGGGTCCTGGCAGGATTCCCGGGTCGGGTGTGTTCAAGGGGATTTACGAGTTGGAGCCGGGGTGTTGTGCCTATTTTTCAGATGGAAAAATGGCAATCCAACGATACTGGAAATTGCGGGATCGCATCCACGAAGATTCCTTTTGGGAAACTGTCGAGAAAGTGCGCTACCTGGTCACCGATGCCATCCAAAGACAAATGGTGTCCGATATGCCATTGGGGTGTTTTTTGTCCGGGGGCTTGGACAGCAGCATCATCAGCGCCGTTTGCGCTGAGAAAATGCCGGAAATAGATACGTTTTCTGTGGATTATTTGGGGAATGACCGGTATTTTGTGCCGGGAAAGTTTCAGCCAAATGCGGATGGGGAGTATATTGCGCTGATGGCAAAGACCATCGGCAGCCGGCACCATTGGAGCATTTTGCAGCCTCAAGAGCTGGCTGATGCGTTGGAAGCAGCCACCGAGGCACGGGATCTGCCGGGGATGGGGGATGTGGATTTTTCGCTTCTGCTGTTTTGCGGTGAGATCCGCAGGAAGGTGAAGGTCGCCCTGTCAGGGGAGTGCGCCGATGAGATATTTGGGGGATATCCTTGGTATCGGGATCCCCAGGTGCGCAATACCAATGGCTTTCCCTGGGCGCAGAATACTACCCAAAGGTTGTCACTTGCGAATCCGCAATTGCGGCTTGCGGCGGATTTGGTGGAGGATCAGTACCGGGCGACTCTGGCGCAATGTGATATTCTGCCCGAAAATGACCCGGTTGAAAAGCGGATGAAGGAAATGGTGAATCTGAATTTTCGCTGGTTTATGCAGACACTTTTGGATCGGAAGGACAGAATGAGTATGTACCAGGGGCTGGAGGTGCGGGTGCCGTTCTGCGATTATCGGATCGCGGAGTATTTGTATGGGGTACCTTGGTCGTTTAAGGACTACCAAGGCAGGGAAAAGGGGCTTTTGCGTCGTGCTGTGGAGGGAATTTTGCCGGAAAAGGTGCTGTATCGGAAAAAGAGTCCATATCCCAAGACCTATCACCCGGAGTATACCCGGCTGATCCGGCAAAGGCTGGAGGGCTTGCTGCAAACGGATGCACCGCTGTTTCAGATTGTATCCCGAAATGCGCTTCGAGATTATTTGGATACAGAGCAGACTTGGCCCTGGTACGGTCAGCTGATGACCTTGCCCCAGACCGTGGCGTATTTCCTACAGGTGAATTTTTGGCTGGAAAAATATGAAATTGATGTGTGCTAAGCGGGAAAATCCGTTGACGAACCGATTTCGGTGTGGTAAAATAAGACCGCATCTAACCTCGGCGCTGTGCCGAGTCTGCATAAATCTACGGAATACGAAAGAGGTAAAGTATGAGAAAGACAAAAATTATCTGCACCATCGGTCCCGCCAGCGAAAATGAGCAGGTTTTGACCCAAATGTGCAAGGCGGGCATGAACGTCGCCCGACTGAATTTCTCCCACGGCACCCATGAGGAACACGAAAAGAAGATCGCCCTGATCAAGTCTGTCCGGGAGAAGCTCGATATGCCTCTGGCCATCATGCTGGACACCAAGGGTCCGGAGTACCGCATCGGCACCTTTGCTGAGGGCGTTGTGGAAGTGGATGCCGGCGATACCTTTACCTTTACTGTCAATGATGTCATTGGCGATAAGACCCAGGTCAGCGTCAACTATAAGGATCTGATCAAGAATCTGTCCGTTGGCGATCGCATCCTGGTTTGCAACGGTCTGGTGATCTTTGAGGTTATTGATCTGAAAGAATTTGATGCCATTTGCCGTGTGGTGGTGGGCGGCATTCTCAGCAACCGCAAGAGCATGAGCTTCCCCAATAAGGTCATGCCCGGTCCGTTCCTGTCTGAGCAGGAT
Organism: Faecousia sp.; assembly: GCA_045590815.1. GTDB lineage: Bacteria > Bacillota > Clostridia > Oscillospirales > Oscillospiraceae > Faecousia. The sequence goes on along the minus strand of JAZNRS010000002.1, from coordinate 92,183 downwards.
AAGGCGGACATTCTGTTTGGCATTCAGCATGATGTGGACTTCGTGGCCGCATCTTTTGTTTCCACCAAGGATGACGTTCTGGAGCTCCGGGACTTCATGGACAACAACGGCGGCAAGGACATCGACATCATTGCCAAGATCGAAAACCGCTCCGGCGTTGACAACGTGGAGGAGATCTGCGAGGTCTGCGAGGGCATTATGATTGCCCGTGGCGACCTGGGTGTGGAAATTCCCTTCGTGGAGGTTCCCTCCATCCAGAAGCTGCTGATCAGCAAGTGCCGTATGCTGGGCAAGCGTGTGATCACCGCCACCGAGATGCTGGAGTCCATGATCTACAATCCCCGTCCCACCCGTGCGGAGATCTCCGACGTTGCCAATGCGGTTTATGTCGGCAGCTCTGCCATTATGCTCTCCGGTGAGTCCGCTGCCGGTAAGTATCCGGTGGAGGCTGTGCGGAACATGGCTCAGATCGCTGAGTTTACCGAGCAGCATACCAGCTACCGTCAGCGCTTCCTGACCAGTGAGTTCAAGATCCAGAGTAATTTGGACGCCATTTCCCATGCCACCTGCGCCATGGCCATCGACGTGAATGCCAAGGGCATCGTGGTGTGCTCCGTGTCCGGTAAGACCGCTATGATGGTCAGCCGTTTCCGCAGCCCGGTGGACATCATTGGTATGACCACCATTCCCAAGGTGTGGCGTAAGCTGGCGCTGAGCTGGGGCGTTACCCCCGTGCTCACCGATGAGTTCCCCACCATGGACGTTATGTTCTACTACGCCATGAACAGTGCCCGGAAGTACCTGCCCGTGAAGCGCGGTGACAATGTGGTGCTCACCGGCGGTCCCATCAACGGCAAGTCCGGCAATACCAACACCATCAAGGTCGAGCAAATCTAAAGGTGATCCCCCGTGCTGCTGCACGGGGGATCTTGTCATATCAGCATATCCAAAAGCTGAGCGGGGGAGTGGGCGATGGCCTGCGCCCCGGCTTTTTCCATGTCTTCCGCAGTGCCGTAGCCCCAGGAAACGCCGATGGTGGGGATGCTATGCTCGGCAGCGCCCAGTACATCGTAGGCGGTGTCGCCGATCATGATGGCGTTGGAAACGTCGTCGGTTCGTTCCAGCAGATAACCGATGACCTTGTCCTTGGTGTCCCGGGTGTCGTCCATGCTGGCACCGCAGATCATGTGAAAATAGGGGGCAAGCTGGAATCTTTCCAGGATCGCCGTTGCCATGCCCTCCGGCTTGGAGGTGGCGACGTAGAGGGTGTGTCCGGCGTCACGCAAGGCTCCCAGCAAAGCATGGATGCCAGGGTAGGGGGTGTTTTCAAACATGCCCGTAGGGACGTAGCGCTGACGGTAGATGGCGACTGCTTCTTCTGCATCCCCCGGCTTGACGCCGAAGCGGATGAAGCTGTCCCGAAGGGGAGGGCCAACAAACACACGCAGCTCCTCCCGGGGAGGCACCGGCAGACCGAAATGCTTCAGCGCCGGGATGACGCAGTTGATGATCCCTTCACCGGAATCGGTGAGGGTGCCGTCCAGATCGAATAATATGGTTTTCTTACTCATAATTCTCCTTAAGGAAGCAGATTGATGTGAATATCCTTGCGCAGAGCCTTCTTGAAGATCATCCGCCATGTAATTTGCTCGGCGGGAGTATATCGCAAAGAGGACGTGGCAAAGTGACCGGCAGAGGGGGTCTTGCCGGTATCTGGGATGGGACCGTCGTAGGGATCGCCGGGGTCGCAGTCCACAACCCGGAACAGCTCCGGGCTGATGGGCGGCATAAGAGAGAAGGTCAGCCGGGTGTAGCAGCAAGGATGGTTGCTGAGGAAATTGGGGTCGAGGGCTTCCCGGGTTTGGGCGATGACCGTCAGCTCGTGGGTCAGACCGGTGGCAGGATGGGTAAATTTCACCGACTCACCGGCTTTGGGAGCGATAAACCGATCGCCGGGAACCTGTGCCGGTGCGGCAGCCAGCCGCAGCTCCATATTCCGGATGGGGGGATTCTTGCCCTTACGCAGGAAGCATTCCCGGCGGAGAAGGTAGCCCTTTTCCATATCCAGTCCGTAATGCTCCAGCACCCGGCGCTGCTGCCAGCCGTTTTCCGTTTCCGGATTCCAATACAGGGTATAGCTTTTGCGCAGGGGCGTGGGCTTTCCGTTGACGCTCAAAGCGCCGGTGGCATCCACGGAGAGGGGATATTCCAGCTTGCGCAGCATTTGCTGCTCGATGGAAAGGTTCTCTTTTTTGCTCCATTTTTGCATAAATGCTGCCATTTTATCCCCGGAAACTTCCAAATAAGAATCCACCACAATACCATTTTCGCACAGATAGATGGCAGGAACGTTCCAATTTTCTCCGTTCCAGCGGAAGGTGCGGTTCAGCGCCATTTCCTTTCCGGCCTTGTCTGCCTCGCAGTAATCGGCAAAGGCTGTGCCGAAGCCCACATCCCACCTGGGAGTGCCGGGACGGATGGGGCACCACTGGAAATAGTCCGGATGCAGAGGCAGGCTGGTATAGTCAAACTGCTTCTGCAGATCGTGGATGTAGCCGTAAACGTCCCCGATCACCGGGGGATGATAAGTATTCTCCAAAGCCCGGAGGATGGAGCTGGTTCGCATGCCGGCATGGATACCGGCAACCTTCTTTTGGAAGAGGGACTTGCTCCATTGATAGCTCCTGGCAATGAGGGAAACATCCTTGCACTGGCGCATCAAAGCGATAAAATCCAGCAGGCTTTTGGCTACCGGATGGACGCAGTCCCCGGGGGTCGCACCGGGATCCACGGCGAAAACATAGTCGCCGAAGCCGGTGACCTGGCAAAAATGTACGCCGCTGGGCATCCAGCCCACGATCCTTGCCCCGACGGGAGTGTAGACACTGTCGCTGGTGTCCTTGCCGCAGGTGATGCCCAGGGGGGAGATGTCCAGGCTGGAATTTCGGAATTTTTGGTAAAGCAACATGAATGCTCACCGTCCTTTCGGTCAGTTCTGCATGAAAATAGCGGTTTGCTGTGCGAGGGGATAGGATATGGGGCGATCGCCCTCCAGAGCCTCCCGGTGCATATCGATGCCGGTGATCCGGCTGTTATCGTAGGTGGTGTAGTAGTAGATCCCCAGGTCTGTATTGCAACAGCTCGAATACTGGGTGATCTCCTGCCTGTCGCCGATCTTGACGGAGCCCCGGGGCATGGCGACGGCGGACAGAATGTGGAAAAACTGACTGACGGAGGACACTTCGTCGGCATCCGATACGGCGTTCAATTTTACAAATGCCGCCTTTACAAATCGGGATGCGGAGGAGAAATCTCCCGGCAGACCGATGCCGCCCATGCCGTTGCTGCAGGGCTTCATTTCCCATTCGGAAAACCGGTTTACAGCCGGCTCCGCCGTGATATTCAGGTAGTTTCGCAGGTTGTAAAGGTGATAGTCAAAGGGAGGATTGTTGGTCAGCACACCGATGGGGTTTTCAAAAATGTGCAGACCGTCCGCCATGGGCTCGACAGTGATGGAGCCGGTCTTGTCCGAGATGATCCAATGCAGGGGGCTCAGAGGTATGGATTCGCTAAAGGGGATGTTTGCAAGGTTGATTTTCTCTGCGGCTTCCCGGGCTTGGGTGAGATTTTCACAACGGCTCAAAATCCATGGGATAAACTCAAATGGGGTGATGTTCACCCGGTCATCCCGGGGCGGCAGATAGGTGGCTGTGCCGGGGAAATTCAGCCCTGCCATGCTCAGTCCCTTTTCGTTGGTGGCTTCGTAGTAGAGGGGGTATCCATCCGCCGCGGTTGCCATGCCGATCATGGCAAAGTGGGATCGGATGGTTTCCTCCAGCCGGAATCGGAAGGGATAATTCCGGGGGGTTACGGTCACAGCTTCGTTGTAATGGTACTCCAAATCAAGATTTCTGCCGAAATAATGGCAGTATGTTCGGTAGGAAATCGCTGTACACATACCGATCGCTCCTGAAAATGTTTATTTCTTATCCTAGTATATCACCAATTCGGCGTTTTTACAATGGTTATCTACAAAAAATGCGAAACCCGCCTCGGCGGGTTTCGCGGATATGCTGTCATCGCGAGGGCCGCAGGCCCGTGGCAATCTCCTGCGGCGATGCGAAAACTTTAGGAGCTTCCCACGCCAGTGTGCGCACTGGCTCGGAATGACATATTTTATTCGGCAGGTGTGAATATTATCCAATGGGTTTGACAAGGAACTCGTCGCCGAACATATACAGGTAGCCGTCGATATATACAGCTCGCTTGTATTCGTTGAAACCCGGCAGCTCTTCCTCGGATATGGGGATCAAGTCGTAGCCGTCGAAGAACAGCAGAATGTAGCGACTGGTTTTGTCATTGTAATCCTTGAGCCCCAGGCCGATGAATTGATTCTCCCGGTCAATGTAGTAGGACTTATATTCATCGGAGAAGCTGCAGTTTTCCCGCTGGTACTTACAATGGGACTCGATGACAGTCTCGCCCTCCCGGTAGATCTCGATCTTCAGGGTGCTTCTGCTTTCGCCGTAGCCGATGCCCAGCAGGAAGCCCTCGGCAAAGTCCACCAGGGACATGGAGTAGCCGGGGATGGTGCCGGTATCCTTGTAGGTGATATTGTCCACTTCGCTGAGATCAAAGAAGAATACCGGATCCTGCAGCACCAGGGAGGTGCAGACGTAGGCGTTATTCCCATCAAACCGGACGGACTGGACGGATTCTCCATCGGGAGCGAAGTTTTCTACGCTGCCCCAAACATCGCCATTCCCCAGGAAAATGCAGTAAAGGCTTGCGTTGCTGGGGATCCGCTCGTAGTATGCGGAGGTGGTTTCGCCGTCGGAGGTTTCGTGGAGAATATTGCTGCTTGTGGTGGTGACTACCCGAAGAAAGCCGTCGTTCTCGTCCAGGCTGTACTGGTTATTTACATGACCCTTGATCTGGTAGGTGTCCTGCACATCCAGGTCGTAGTCCAGGCGGGTGATCTCGCTCATGTTCTCGTAGATGGTCTTGCCGTCTGCTTCCTGGGTGTCCACATAGTTCCGGGTCAGATAGATGTTCTCCTGGGACATATACACCGTGCCGGTGTAGGACAGCAGGGCAGAGGAGTTGTAAACCTCAAGGGTATACTCGCCGAGCTGGTGGATCACCGTATACATGGCGGAGGTAGGATTCTCGGGGATGGAGATATCCCGCATGGGTACGGGCTTCATGCTGTCGGGGTAGCCCTGATGGGGGATATAGGTGGTTACATCATCGAAATCCGGATCGTTGGGGACGTAAAAGCGGGTCATCAAATACAGCTCGCCATCTACCATCCGGGAGGTCAGATAGCTGCCGGATACATATCGAACGGCGTATTCTTCGATGTTTTCCGGGTCGGTGACCCGCAGGTTGATCACTGCCACATTGGCGGAATTGTCTTTCCTGAAGAAGCAGCCGGTGATGATGGTGACGGTGCTGCAATCCTCCGAAAGGTACATCTGCTGATTGCTGTAATAGTTGAGGCTGACGTTGGTGCCGTAGAGCAGGGCGTGCTGACCCACCAGCTGAGAGGCTTCGCCCTGGATGGAATAGATGTACAGCACCCCATCACGCAGGTAGTAAATATACCGGTCGCTGCGCTTGATCAGATCGCCCTCAGTCACGCCGGCTACCTGGTTGTCGGTGATCTCTTCATAGGTGCCGTAGGAAGGGCTGGAACTGGTCGGGCCGTCGGAGTCCGGTGATGCCATCGGCTCATTCGGTGCCATTTCGGGCACCATTACGTTCAGATTGACGTCTTCGCCTTTGGTCATACTTCCGAATAACCGGTCGAAGAGCGTGTTGCTGCCGGAGGAGCTGGGCGTTGCGGTCAGAGGTCGCAGACTGTTGATGAGCGTGGCGTATTTATGGTCGGAATAGTCCGCATCAGACGGTTTCTTTTGAAACAGATCCGCGGGGGTAAACAGCACCGCGCTGATGATCAAAACCAATGCAAGACTGCAGCAGGTGGCGATGATCTGACGCTTTCTTTTCAGATTCTCTGCTTCCCGTTTTTCAGCCTTTTCAATGATGGATCTTGTGCGTTCATTATAGGTCTTCATAGGAAATTCCCTCCTTGATGAGCAATTCCTTCAGCGCCTGCTTGGCGCGGGTGTGGAGGTTATATACCTGCTTCATGGACTTTTTGGTAATGCGGGAAACGTCCCGCAGTGGGAAGCCGTCAAAGTATGTAAGCTGCAGGATGTGCCGGTATTGCTCGGGCAGGTTCTGCATACAGGTGTAGACTGTGTTATTCCTCGCGCGTTTGAAATAAACAGTTTCCAGATCGGTACCTGCCAGAACATTCTCCACGTCGGATAGGGGAACGTCCCCCTTGTGCTTGCGCAGATGGCTGACGGCACGGTTGTGGGCGATGCGGTAGAGATATGCTTTCAGAGAATCTTCATCGCTAAGCCGCTTACGTTTGGTGATCAACGTTACGATGGTGTCCTCCATGATATCTTCGGCATCCGCCGAGCTGCCCACGATACAGTAAATGTAACGGATCAGCGGATCGGAGTACATCTTTACAAGCGCCTCCAGGGAATCCTCGTTGCCGTAGAGATAGCTGACATAGTGGGATAGTCCGGAATCAGACATATTTTTTCACCTCCTATACCTATAACGCAGAGAATGCTGTTTTTACTCAGTAAAATCATAAATTTTTTCCGGAAATATGTCAAGGGAAAATGGACATTTGGCATGGGGCGTGATATACTTGCTTCAGAGGTGAGCAATGATGAAGCATATCGGAACGCAAACTATCGTCACGAAGCGGCTGATCCTGCGGCAGTTTCGGACAGAGGATGGGCAGGCGATGTTTTCCAATTGGGCATCCGACCCGGAGGTGACCAGGTTTATGTCCTGGCCTGCCCATGAGAATGTGGAAACCTCCCAATGGGTGACGGATGAGTGGGTCAAGTGCTATGAAAAGCCGGATTTTTACCAATGGGGTATTGAATTTGAGGGGCAGCTCATTGGCTCTATCAGTGTGATCGAGCTGAGAGGGGATACCGCCGAGGTGGGCTACTGTATCGGAAGAAATTGGTGGCACCGTGGGATCATGTCCGAGGCGCTTGCTGGTGTGATTGGTTTTTTATTTGAACGGGTGGGCGTGGATCGTATCGAAGCGTGCCATGATGTAAACAATCCCAATTCCGGCGCCGTCATGCGCAAGTGCGGCATGAAATTTGTGACCACCCGGTATGGGCAGGACCAAAACAACCAGGGCGTGTGCGATGTGCATATTTACGGTCTTGACCGGACGGAGGGGTCGTAGTATAATGACAAGAAAACAGAAGCAGGAGGCAAATGATGGCTGACGTTGTGTTTGTAACACCGAATTTCGGCGGTTGGGTCAAGGATGAGCCGGTGGGAACGCTGCTGCTTGCAACGATCGTGCGTAATGCGAATATCTCCACGGAGGTCCTGCAGTTTCGCCATTTCGGTGATGCAGAACATTTTGAGAGCTTTATAAGCTCTGCGGTTGAGCAGATCCTGGGGAAGGATCCGAAGATCGTTTCTTTTTATACGCGCTGTGATACATATCATATTACCATTAGAATTTCCCAGGAGCTGAAGCAGCGCCGGAAGGATATTTATATCGTCTATGGCGGTCCCCAGGCGGACCTGTCGGCGGCGGATACCATTCGGGAGATCCCGGAGGTGGATTATGTTTGCTGCGGTGAGGGCGAAAATACCATTGTTCCGTTCTTTACCTCTCTTTTGGCAGGGCAGGCAGATCACTCGATCGATGGACTGGTCTACCGGGACGGTGAGAATGTCGTAAAAAATCCGCGCCCGCAGATGATCCCCGACCTGGATATCCTGCCGGATATGGATTATTCCCTGGTAGATTTTGCCGACGAAGAAGGCGTTGGTATGCAGGGCTCTTTCCCGGTGGATGTGGGCAGAGGCTGCCCGTTCAGCTGTACGTTTTGCAGCACAAAAACCTTCTGGGGCAGAAATTACAGACTGAAAAGCCCGGAGCGGATCATCCGGGAGGTCAAGGAAATCCACGAGCGGTTCGGCACGGTAAACTTCTCTTTCGAGCATGATATGTTCACCTTGAACCGTCAAAAGGTCATCAAGGTTTGCGGCATGCTTAAGGAGATCGGTTTTCCCATCCAGTGGGGCTGCAGCGCCCGTACGGACTGTCTGGATAAGGAATTGATCGACATTATGGTGGATGCAGGCTTGGTGCGTCTGTTTGTGGGCATCGAGACCGGCTCTCCCAGAATGCAAAAGCTCATCCGGAAGAATCTGAAGCTGGATGACGTTCTGGAAACCATGGAATATGTCAGCAAGAAGGGGATCGTGGGGCGTGCGTCGTTCATTTTCGGTTTCCCCCATGAAACGGAGGAGGACTTCTCACAGTCCATCGCGCTGATGACCCGGCTGAGCAAGCTGCCCGGTATTGCTGTGCTGACCCATTTCTGTACCTTCTTCGGCGGCACGGAGCTGACGAAGGAATACTACGGTCGTATTGATCGGGCGACGGTGCTTTCCAGCGCTACCGGTGAGGTAGCGGTGAAGGACTGCGAGGACATTATCAGTGCGCACCCGGTGCTGTTTCCCCATTATTTTGAATTCAAGTCAGAATTCAGAGAAAAGGTAAAGTATTATCCCTATTTCTTCCGTTGCTGGAATATGCTGCGCCCTGTTTATGAGTATCTCGCAGCGAAATATGGTGAATCGCAGCTTTGTCAGATGCTCTTTGACTTTACCGGGGCAAATCTGGAGCTTTTGCAGCAGGAAAAGGATATTCCGTTGAACGTTCTGCATGATCGTTTTCTGCAGCGGTTTGCCGAGGATGAAAAGTACGAAGTGCTGAAAGAGGTGTCCCGCTTTATCGTGTGGAAGCAGGATGCCAAAAACGGAAGCCGTGAGGTTTTTGGCTTTGATGTGAATGCACTGCTTGCAGGTACAGACGTAGCGGAAATCGAGAAGAGAATCTCCTTTGTGACATATACAAAGAAAACGGAAGGGAAAAGTAGATTTTCTGTCGTCTATCTGAAATAATGCATGTTGGGGTCAGCGATGACCCCAACTTTTTTGGAAACAGGGCATATGGATTTTAAGGGTTGACAGACGGAAGAAATTTCATTATAATACATAGGCTAACGGGGTGTGGCGAAGTTTGGTATCGCGCTTGGTTCGGGTCCAAGAGGCCTCGGGTTCGAATCCCGACACTCCGACCAAAAAGAAAGGACTGCGAAAGCAGTCCTTTTCTTTTTGGTTGGCGAAGGGATTCGAAAGGCCGGCACCAGTGCGCACACTGGTGCAAAAAGTGTCCGGCGGACACTTTTTAGGCCGTGGGAGAATCCATTGTTTCATAGACGCACTCCTTGTGAGTGTGGATATGGAACAATTCTGTCATGCAATAGTGCGGTAGAAGAGGGAAAGCAGTCCTTTGATTTCTGGACACATCCCTTTTGGGGGTGGACATCCTATATTATGCTTGCATAATAACGGACGACGTGATATATTTGGCATGAGAGGTGATCGTATGGCGAATATTCTCGGTTCCTGGAGTGGGATGCGCAAATATTTGGAGAAGGAAATGCTGGCGGACACCTTAAAGGGGAGAGTGAGATACAGCTGTACAACTTATCCCGGTATGGACGGTTGCTATATCTTCACGGTTTTTATTGATGATAAGCCCGTCAAATACTTCTCTTATGACACGATATATTCGTACTTAGGTCGCGCCGGTTATAAAGATGAAGAAATAACCTGGGGGAAAATGTGGGATTACATCCAACAGAACCCGATTTATGTTCGCACAGAATATATTGACAAGGAATTTGCCGATGCTCTATGTGAATATCGCAATCAAGACATCCAATTGAGCATTCGATCCGGCAATCCCTTGGTAAGAATGTTCGCTGTGCTTGACAGACGCATCGGTAAAAGAACCCTCAGCAAGCTTGAAGATTCAGTTGAAGATCAGCCGCTTTGGCTGCAGCAATTTTACTTATTGAGAATATCGGCAGAAAAATAAAGGGAGGCTGGAATGGGTATGGATATGCGTATTTCGGGAAGCGGCAAGATCCCTGCCGGGGAATTTGAGCGGATCTCTATTCATGGGAGCGGAAGTCTGGGCGGATTGGTTCGCTGCAACGATTTCTTTTCCTCCGGTGCGGTTCGGGGTGAGGCGCTGATCTGTATCGGTGAAATGAAGACCACCGGAAATGCCGTTTTCTCCGGCGATCTGTCAGTGGGGAAGCTGATCGCTTCCGGCAGTGTGTCCTGCGGCGATGTTATTGCTAAGGATTCTGTGAAGCTGTGCGGCAGTTTGCATGCCGGGAATGTGACCGCAAAGGAAGCACATATTGATGGCGTTATCCATTGTGAGGGACAGATCAATTCAGAAAAGATTTCTATCAATTTCCAGAATAGAATGACCATCGGCAGCATTGCTGGCGATGTGATCTGTCTGCATAAAAAGGGATTGCGCCCGATGTTTGGCAATATTCGTGTATTGACTGCCGTTGAGGGCGATGAGATCGAGCTGGAACGTACCGAATGTCCGCTGGTAAAGGGGCGGAAGGTCACCATCGGCAAGGGGTGCAGGATCGAGCTGGTTCAGTATGGCGAAGAGATCACGGTATCCCCAAAGGCTGCCGTAAACCGAATTGAAAAAATCTAAGGCTGCAATCGCAGCCTTTTTTTAATTTTAGCTCTTGCAATTGGCAAGGTTTGGTTGTATAATGGACGATGTTATAAGATGCGGTGATTTACACACTTGTTTCTAGACATATGTTTTATCACCAGAGTACAGGAGGAAAATGATATGTTGAAACGCATGCTGTCATTTTTGCTGTGCCTTGTAATGGTGCTGAGCGTTGCGGCTCCCACTGTTATGGCGGCAGAATCCGATGACATCTATGTTTCCAATGGAAGCACGGGTAATGTCATTTACGGTGATAACGTTACGTTTGAGAACGTTAACATCAACAACGGTAAGGTGGGTATCACCACCCCCGGTGGCGCCTTTGGCAGCACTGGGAATCCGGTGATCGATACGGAACCCATCACACCGGAGCATGATGCTCCCGATGTGATCTGCGATTGCGCCCAGTGCGATACTCTTGCGGATCACAAGGAAAACTGTTCTGAGAAGGTCAAGTATCAGAACATTGCCACCGGCGTGGCTTCCGATGTATTTGACCAGTGGGGACAGTATACCCATGCCGAGCAGGCTTATATGCTGAAGTTCCTGCAGGGTAACTATCCTACCAAGTACGAGGATCTGGTGGCTCTGCTGAATGCTCCCCGTGGCTCCGATTCCCAGGAGCTGGCCGATGGCACCGTTGTCAATGTGGACCGCATTCCCAACGACGGTAATGTTACTGTTCAGGATGCCACCGATAAGATGCAGTCTGTGGTGGATCAGTACGCCCAGGAGAATCTGGGCAACGCCACTGAGCTGTTCAGCTACGATGTTTCCGTGCAGGATGGCAAGGGCACCGATTGGCAGCCCGATGCCACTGTGTACATGGAGCTGGAGATGCCCGGTGTGAAGCTGCACAAGTATTCTGTGGTCTATGTTGTCCACGTTGACGATGCAGGTAACGCAACCAAGATCCCTGCCCGGGTCACCGAGGACGGCAAGATCGCTTTTGAGACTCCCGGCTTCTCCACCTTTGCCGGCTTTACCGTGGACTTTGACTATGAGGGTGCTCAGTTCTCCATCAACGGTCTGACCAGCATCCTGCTGTCCGAGTTGTTTGACGAGCTGCGCATTCCCCATGATGCCCAGGACGTGACCAACGTTGTGTTCTCCGATACCTCTCTGGTCACCGTGGAGCAGAAGGGCAGCGACTGGCTGCTGACCTCTCTGAAGGCGTTCACCTCCAACGAAACCCTGGATGTGACCTTGAACGACGGCACGGCCTTTACTATTAAGGTCACTGACGCCTCCTATCCCATGGTGAAGATCGGCAGCGACGGTACCCTCAGATCCACCAACGGCGAGTTGAACTGGTATGCCGACGGCGACGGTGACGTTTCCAACGGCTGGACCTCCGATTATTACGCATCCTATGCCAACTTCTGGTCCCAGGATAAGACCATCTATGTCACCGGCGAAGGCACTCTGACCATTAATATCTGGCCTGCCGCTTATGCCAGCTCTTATAAGATCAATATTTGTCAGATCAATGTGGACGGTGGCGCTAAGGTCAGAATCATCATGCCCGATGGGGAGGACTCTGCCTACGGTGAAAGCTGGAGCGGAAGGGAACTGACCATACAGAACATGGATGAGCGTACCATGTTCCAGGTGTATGATGGTGAGCTTGTTATCCGCGGTTCGGAAAACGAGCAGAATCTGATCATTGACGGCAATGGCTCTAAAGCATCCAAAGCTACCGATAACCCGCTTATCCGCTTGAATGCCGATGCTAAATCCTTGGTTGTCACCGATGTTCAGTTCCAGGACGGTCGTGAAGGCGCAATTCGCTGCCGTGCCAATGAAATGAGCAAATTTACAGTAAACAGATGTAGCTTTGCAAGCTCTGTCAAGCGTACCGGCTTTACCGATGCGGATGGTAAGGCTGTAAGCGGCGGTAACGGCGGTGCGGTCTACATTATGTCCAATACTGCCGATTCCAAGGGCGCATATGTACAGATCCATGAATTCCAGATGGATAGCTGTACCTTCAGCTCCGTTAAGGCCAGTGGTTACGGCGGTGCTGTGTGTATTTTGGGCAGTGTGCACAAGGGTACGATCTCCAACTGTACCTTCACCAGCTGTAAGAGTAACGAACATCAGGGCGGTGCCCTGGATCTGTCCGGTAACTTTGGTGCGTTCACGGTTTCCGGCACCACATTTTCCAAGTGCTCTGCCAACTTCCGTGGCGGTGCAGTGGTGATCCGCTCTGCTGAGATCAAGAACAGCTCCAATGAGCCTCGCTACACCCGTGCCAACACCTTCACCTTCTCCGGCTGTACCTTTGACACCTGTTCTGCCGGTTCTCACGGCGGCGGTATTGCGGTGCAGGCGCAGATCCATACCTTCAATGTGAACGGTTGTACCTTTACCGGCTGTAAGGCAAGCACCAACGGCGGTGCGATCTCCCTGGACGGTCAGGACCTTCCCACCGATTTCAAGAAGAGTGATACGACATCGACTGATCCGGACTGGACGGCTGCGATCAGCTGTACCTCTTGTTCCAGTTACGGCACCAGCTTGGGCGGTGACTACAACTGGGGAACTTCCACTAAGCCGGAAATCACGAGCAAGATCGGCTATGTGAATATCAATAATAAGTGTACCTTTACGAACTGCACCGTAACCGGTACCATCACCACAGATGACAACGGCAAGAAGAGCATCAGCGGCGGTAACGGCGGCGCAATCGAATTTGCAACCGGTCTGTTCGTTTCCAATACTGCTACCATTGACAATGTTACCATCGATGGCTGTAAGTCCAACGGCGAGGGCAATGCGATTTTCTGGTCCGGTTGCTACATCAAGGATATGCAGCTGAAAAACTCTACTATCCAAAACTGCGAATATTCCGATGGGAGCAGTCCCGGCGTTGGCGGCACGGTGAAGACTACCGGTCAGAGCTGTATCAAGCTGACGGTAAATAACTGTCAGTTCCTGAAGAACAAAAGTCTTACCAACGGCGGTGGCCTGTACTGGAACTCTGCGCAGAAGGTCAATGGTCTGTCTCCCAGCGCTGAGGTCAACGATTGCCTGTTCGACGGCAATTATGCCGTGACTTATGGCGGCGGTCTGTTTGTCGAATCCAATATCACGTTGATCAAGTGTCACATTAAGAATAATGAGGCCGGTAACCTGGGCGGCGGTATTGCGCAGCAGGTCTATAACAACGCCAGCGCCCGTATGCTGACCTCCGGCGAGGCTACGGATCTGAAGCTGGACCCCAACACCTGGGTGCACCACAATACTGCAAAACACGGTGGCGGTATCTCCATCCGTGCGAATGCGTCCAATTCTATTGACAACAGCACGGCTATCGAATACACGGTTCGGTTTGAATTGAATGGCGCTGCAGTCTACCAGAATACAGCGACAAACAATGGCGGTGGTATTTACTTCATCGCAGAGACCTACACTGATCCCGGCGACCAGGCTGAGGTTGACAGATACACCAAGGAGATTTTGATCAATGCCGGTACCGGCACCACTGCCGCAGTTTATAAGAATACGGCGGGCAACAACGGCGGCGGCATTTTCATGAAAAGTAGTCAGAATACCACACTTGAGATCTCGGGTGGTCATATTTCCAGCAATAAGGCTGACTGCGATGCAAACGGCGCCAGCGATGGCGCAGGCAACGGCGGCGGTATCTACATGACCGGCGAAAGCGCCACTTGTAAGGTCACCGGCGGTACCATCGGCGGTGAGGGTAACGACTCTGCCGGCGAACCTCTGTCTAACACTGCGATCTGCGGCGGCGGTATTGCTATCGCCGGCGGTGCAAAGATCGAAATGACCGGCGGTGAGATCTCCTACAACAACGTTGGTACAACTGCTGCTGCAGATCGCAAGGGCGGCGGCATTTGGCTGGCTGATAAGGAAGGCGACGTTGCCAACTCCATGACCATGTCCGGCGGTGACGTTATCCACAACTCCACGCCTGGTGGCAGCAACTCCAATGGCGGCGGTATTTTCGTTGGTACGAAGGGCAGCTTTACCTTCAGCAGCGGCACCATCGACAGCAACACCTGCGTGGATGGATGGGGCGGTGGCCTTTACGTCAGCGGTGGCTGTACCATCAAGCTGTCCGGTGGTACCATCTCCAATAATGAGGCAGGCGCCGGTGCCGGCATGCTGGCATATGGCGTTACCGGCGGCTATATCGACAGATGCACCTTGACAATTGAGACCGGCTGTGTCGTTAAAAATAACACGGCTGGAGCCAATGGCGGCAGCGGCAACGGCGGCGGTATGTTCCTGGGTTACAGTAACACCACCTTTACCGGTGGCGAGATCACCGGTAACACCGCAGGTCATAATGGCGGCGGCTTTGTGGTTAGCTATTCTACCGTTACCGTTTACAATGCTACCGTTTCCGAAAACAAGGCTACGAACGGCGGCGGTATCGTCGTCGAGGGCAGCGGCAACCTGACGGTTACGGTCGAGTCCGATTCTGCGTCCTCCGGTACCGCTACAGCGAATATTACGAAGAATACTGCTACAGCCAATGGCGGCGGCCTGTATGTCGGCAGCGGTACTGCTACGATTGAAGCAGGTAGCATCACCTATAACAAGGCTTATGATGAGAGCAACGAAACCTGGGGTAACGGCGGCGGCATTTATGCTACCACCAGCGGCTCCAACGCTACTACGGTGAAAGTTACCTCCAAGGGCGAAAACAGCGGTGTTATCAGCAACAATGAGGCATCCAACGGCGGCGGTATTTACGCCATTAGCGGTGCGGATGTAACGGTCACCAATGGCTATGTGACCTATAACAAGGTCCACGGTACTCCCTCTGACCTTACCACTGCATATCATCAGATGGCCAACCTTAAGGGTACCGGCGGCGGTGTGTTTATTGCAAGCGGAACTTCCAGCAATAGCGCTACCTTTACGCTGGATGGTACCACATACGCCATCTATGGCAACCTGGCTGATTTCGCTGCGGACGATGTGTACGCAAACGGCGAGTACACCCAGCTGACCATTCCCAAGGTTGCGGATATGAACCTGGCTGATTACGAATTCAACCCCGAGGCCTGGTTTGAGGATTATCCCTCCAACGACAGCGCTTATACAAGCGGTCTGAATCTGGCGGCAAATAAAGATGCGATCAAGAATGGAAGCGTGTACCGTTACAGAGGCGCTGACTCTCTGCAGCGTGTTATTATCAACGATAACGTGGTCGCAACTACTGTCAACGTTGCCGATACCTACGTCTGTATGACTCTGGGTATGCCTGCGGCTATCGACGATACCGTTGTTATCGATTTCGGCAAGCCTGTGGACATCAATGTCCTGCAGAACGAGATCATGAACGTGGGCAATGCTACGTTGATGGGCATCGGCGATCTGTTCAAGCATCAGGAGGATAAGTACGCATATTCCGATCATAACACCGGCTACGGCGAGTCCTTCACGACTTCCTTCGGCACCGCTGTGGCAAAGGATGGCGTTGTTACCTTCACGCTGAACTCCCTGGCTATGGATAAGGAAGCATCCTTCTCCTATGAGGTCAAGTACACCAACTCCAAGGATGATAACGGCGCTGATAAGTATTTCTACTACTACGCGGACGTGACGGTGATCCCTGCTACCAGCATCTACTACGAGGACAGCTTCGGCAGCATCACCTATACCGGCAACTGGTCGACTGTTACCGACGGCAACACCGGCAGCAATGTTCAGGACGAGGACCGTCCCGGCGCTGCGCTGCAGACCACCATCGACAAGGATAATGTCTATGGTTATGACAGCTCCTACGCCAACAACGATGTCTACTCCATGGGCAGCGCCCATATGGCTACGGTCAGAAGCGGCAGCTATGCAACTGCTGAGTTCAGCTTCAAGGGCACCGGCTTCGATGTAATCAGCCTCACCAGCCGCATGACCGGCACCATTGTTGTCATGGTTTCCGATAAGGACGGCAATTCCATTGCCAACTTCCTGGTGGATACCTTCTATGGCTATAGCTTTGAGAATAACAAGTGGGTCGCCAGCACCGGCACGGAAGACAATGCGCTGTATCAGATCCCCGTTATCAAGGTGGATATGAACGATATCAACGGCGTAGCCTATGGCTATGGCGAGTACAACGTCAAGATCGTGGCTTCCTACGGTGCGATCTTTGATCACAACACCAGCTGCAATTGCGATGCAAGTGTTGGCTGCCAGGGCTGCTACGACTTCTACCTGGATGCCATCCGCATCTACAATCCTGCCAACAATGGTGCGGATAACACCACCATTCAGGATGCCTACAAGGCTGACGGCGAAGGCTGGCCCAGCTATTATGAGATCCGCAACCTGCTGATCAATGCGGATTCCTTCAACAATGGCAGCACCGATTATGCCAAGGGCGCGATCTTCTTCGACGGCTCTGACTCTGTGAATGGCGGCGCTACCATCTCCAACTACACCAACTTTGGTCCCAACAATGAGGTCTACCTCATGGAAGACCAGGCGATCGCCTTTAAGCTGGATGTTTCTCAGCTGAAGAATCTGCCCGAGGGCGTAAGTGTTGCGTCCGTGCAGATCGGTCTGCGGAGCAACGGCGGCGACTGCGGCGCCAAGATCTATGACGCCACCAAGAAGACCCTGGCAGAGGCAAACAGCTATGAGATCAAGTCCTCTACGGAGCTCTACTACAATATCACCGACTTGAACGGCGGTGTCATTGTGATCTACTGCTCTGGCGCTGTCAGCGGTCTGAGCATCACCAACATGAAACTCACCTTCACCGGCGATCCCGGTGATGCCGCAAGCGGTCAGAATGCGGTCATGCTGTCCAGCTACGACATGGTTGATGGCATCCTCAGCTCCATGGCTGTGGAGGTTTCCGAACCCGTACTGACCCCCGAGTATCCCACTCTTTCTCTGGAGAATGAGGTTCGCTACAACATCACCTTCTCCGCTGAGAACCTGGGCGGTCTGACTGCGGATCGCATGGGTCTGGCTGTGTTCAGCACCGAGGCGACCGATGGCACCGTCGCAACCGCAGACGATGTGATCCTGGGCGCCACGGAGATCGACGGCAAGTATGTGGTCAGCTCCAACGGCATCCCTGCCAAGAACCTGGCGGATACCATGTACTTCAAGCTGTTCATCCAGCTGGAGGACGGCAGCTACGTTTACAGCGATCTGTATCACTACAGCGCTTTGATGTATGCCAACAATGCGCTGGCTACCGGTAATACCAAGCTGCAGGCTATGGTCGTGGCTCTGCTGAATTACGGCGCCGAGGCGCAGAAGTACTTCGGTTACAACACCGATAATCTGATGAACAAGGATATCACCGCTGAGCAGCAGGCTCTGCTGTCCGGCTACAATGCGGATGCATTGAACGGCATCAGCGCTGTGGATCCTGCTAAGCAGGGTGCTTTCGCAGCCAACGGCGGCTTCGCAGACAAGAATCCCAGCATCACCACCGGCGGTGTCTTTGAGATCAACTACTACTTCACGCCCGAATTTGTGGTTGACGGCACTATGACCCTGTACTGCTGGAGCGAGGATACCTACCTGAATGCTGCGGAACTCACCACTGAGAATGCGGACGCTGCCATCACCATGACCTTGGTCGATGGACAGTATGTGGGCAGCAGTCCCGCCATCGTTGCCAAGGACCTGGATAAGACTGTGTATGCTGCAGCAGTCTATGAGTCCAACGGCGTGACCTACAGCACCGGCGTTCTGCCTTACAGCATTGCGGCCTACTGCCAGACCAATACGGATGCTGCGGACGTGGCGGACATTGCCAACGCAATCGCCGTGTACGGCTGTGCCGCTAAGGCTCTGCTGGGCGCGTAATTCCCGGAAGGATCAACAATTGGCCGCACCGTTTCGGCGGTGCGGCCATGGTTTTAGGAGATGATAGTATGAACAGAAAATCATCATTTCTAGTCTTTTTGATGGCGATCCTTGTCTGTCTTTCCTTATATGGCTGTGCTGAAGAGGAAACGCCCACACCTACAGAATCCACAGCTCCTACGGTAAAAGTGGAACTGGATGATCAAAGTCAGCCCATGGATCTGGGCAGGGGATTGCGGGTGGTTTCCGTGGGAAAGTATGCCGGCATTTATTTGGAGGACGGCTCCAATGAGCCGGTTTCCGGGCTGATGATGGTGGTTCTGCGAAATGACAGCACCCAGGATCTTCAGCTTGCCCGTTTTTCCATGACCTTCGGGGATAAGACCGCTGAATTTGAGGCCAGCAACCTGCCGACTGGGGAGTCGCTGGTGGTTTTGGAAAAGAACCGCCTTGCTTATACAGATGCCCCCTGCGACGGGGCGAGCCTGGATAATGTGGCGTTTTTTGCGGAGGACATGAGTCTGTGCGAGGATCAGGTTGAGATCACCGGTAAGCAGGGAAATCTGTCGGTGAAGAATCTGTCTGATAAGCCCCTGGGAGAGGTGTACGTCTACTACAAATATACCGCTCCGGAGTGCTTGTACGGCGGCATTACCTACCGGGCAAAATTCGATGCCGGCTTGGAGCCCGGAGCGATGGCTTCGGTGATGAGCGGACATTATAATCCCAATAACACCCGGATCGTCCATGTACAGATCGTTTCCGGCGAAACAGATTAAAAGAGCTGCTTCGGCAGCTCTTTTTCTGTAGTTGAAGGTTTAATAAATTTTTACTTGAAGTATGGCTGAAAAAGTGGTATAATTACTCCTATACAATCATAGAGAGAAGGGGAAAAGCATGGTATTTTTGTATATTCTTTTGGCGATACTTGGTTTACTTGCGCTGGCGGTGTTGTTTCTTACCGTCTGCGCACTGCTGGTGGACCGGAAGAAGTTCTACAAAAAGGACAGCAGCTTCTACCGCTGCCTCATGAATGCGCTGGCAGCTTTGGTGGTTTGGGTCGTACGGGCAAAGGTTCATGTTACCGGCAGGGAGCTGATCCCGGAAGGGAAGAAGCTGCTGTTTGTGGGCAATCACATGTCCAATTATGACCCCATTGTGACGCTGTTCGCCTTTGCAAAGTGGGATCTTGCTTTCGTTTCCAAGGCATCCAACTTCAAGATCCCCTGGTTTGGGCAGATCGTTCGCCGGTGCTGCTTTATGGAGATCGACCGGGAAAATCCCCGTAACGCCATCCACACCATCAACTGGGCGGCGGAGCTGCTGAAGGAAGGGGAGGTTTCCGTGGGCGTCTATCCGGAGGGCACACGGAGCAAGAGCGGCGAGCTTCTGCCGTTCCACAACGGCGTTTTCAAGATCGCCCAGAAAGCGGAAACGGATATTGTTGTGGTATCCTTGACCGGGACCAACAATATTGCAAAGAATCTTCCATGGAAGCGTACCCATGTTTATGTGGATGTTTTGGAAGTCATCCCTGCTGAGCAGATCCACAAGGTCAAGACCGATGTGATCGGTCAGCGGGTTGAAAAATTGCTCACCGAAAATAAGAGAAAGAGAGAAATGTTATGAGTAAGCTGTATGTGCTGTACAATCCCATCGCCGGTGACCGCGGCGGCATGGCTGCTGCAGAGAATGCTGCCAGCTTTATCAAGAACAAGGAGCTTATCTATCAGGATATTACGAAGCTCGAAGACTATCGCAGCTTTACCGACGAGTTGAGCGCAGAGGATGCCATTTTGGTGTGTGGCGGTGACGGTACGCTGAACCGTTTCGTCAACAATATCTACGATCTGAAGCTGCCCCAGGCGATCTATTATTATGCCACCGGCAGCGGCAATGATTTTCTCCGTGATCTGGGTGTGTCTGTGGAGGATTGCCCCGTTCGGATCGACCGTTATCTGAAGGATCTGCCTACTGTGACTGTGGAAGGGAAGACCTATCGATTCCTCAACGGCGTGGGCTATGGCATTGATGGCTACTGCTGTGAGGTGGGTGACGAGCTGCGGAAAAAGGGCAAGAAGCCCGATTACACCGGTATTGCCATTAAGGGCCTGCTGTTCCATTACAAGCCCACCAATGCCACGGTCACTGTGGACGGTGTCACCACTACTTACAAGAAGGTGTGGATCGCTCCCACCATGTATGGTCATTATTACGGCGGCGGCATGATGCCGGTGCCGGACCAGGATCGGAACCATCCGGAAAGAGGCGTAGCGGTTATGGTGATGCACAATTCCGGTAAGATCGCTACGCTGTGCGTGTTCCCGTCGCTGTTCAAGGGTGAGCACGTTAAATTCAAGCGCCGTGTCCAGGTCATCCGCGGACAGGAGATCACCGTGGAATTCGACCGTCCGGTGACTCTGCAGATCGACGGCGAAACCATTTTCAATGTAACAAAATACCAGGCTAATTGCCCGGTGTTGGTAAAATGATCATGTATTGCTGAGGACTCGTTTGTTCACGGAATTCGGTTTCCCAGCGAGGAAAGGAGTCAATATGCTAGAATTATTGAATATCCGGAAGGATTACCCGGCAGGTGACGGCGTGGTGCATGCCCTGCGAGGGATCGATATCCAGTTCCGGAAGAACGAGTTTGTGGCTATTTTGGGTCAGTCCGGCTGCGGCAAGACCACGATGCTGAATATCATCGGCGGTCTGGATCAGTATACCGCAGGCGATCTGATCATCAACGGTCGTTCCACCAAGGATTTTAAGGACCGGGATTGGGATGCCTACCGGAATCATTCTGTGGGATTTGTGTTCCAAAGCTACAATTTGATCCCCCATCAGTCCGTGCTTCGGAATGTGGAGCTGGCGCTGACTCTCTCCGGTGTGAACCGGACCGAGCGGCGCAGACGTGCCGTTGAGGCGCTGGAGTCTGTGGGACTGGGAGATCAGCTGAAGAAGAAGCCTGCCCAGATGTCCGGCGGACAGATGCAGCGTGTTGCCATCGCCCGTGCGTTGGTGAATAATCCGGATATCATCCTTGCGGATGAGCCCACCGGTGCGCTGGATTCGGAAACCAGTGTGCAGGTCATGGAGATCCTGAAAGAGGTCGCCAAGGAGCGGCTGGTGGTTATGGTCACCCATAATCCGGACCTGGCGGATGCCTATGCCTCCCGTACCATCCGCATGCTGGACGGTGAGCTGATCGGCGATTCCAATCCGCTGACAGATGAAGAACTGGGGCGCAATAGGGAAGAGGATGCGGCTGTTCTGAAGGCAGCAAAGAAGACCAAGAAGCCCTCCATGAAGTGGGGTACCGCCTTTGGTCTGTCGCTGAATAACCTCATCGCCAAGCGGGGACGCACCACGCTTACCAGCTTTGCCGGTTCCATCGGCATCATTGGTATTGCGTTGATCTATGCGGTTTCCCAGGGCACCACGAATTACATTAACAGCGTCCAGGAGGAAACCCTGTCTTCCTATCCGCTGATGATCGAGCAAAACTCGGTGAATTTTGGAAGCCTGCTTTCGGCGCTGACAGAAACGGCGGAATCTCATTCTGACCACGAGCTGAATGCGGTGTATTCCAAGAGTGTGGTGTATGAGCTGTTCAATGCCCTTAACAGTGTGGAAGCCGAGGAGAATGATCTGACCTCCTTTAAGACTTATATCGAGGAACAGCTGGCGGATGAGGAATCACTGCTGGCGGATTCTCTCACCGGTGTGCGCTACAGCTATGACCTGGATATGCAGGTCTACACCAAGAGCGTGGACGGTACCATCATTGAGTCCGATGCGGAAAAGCTCATGGGCAAGTTCATGGGTCAGCTGATGGGCGTGGATATGTCCGGCGCAACCGCTTCCGGCGGTTCCGGTTTGATGGGCATGGGCATGTCCTCCATGATGAACAGCAGCTCCTACAGTGTATGGGATGAGCTGCTGCCGGGAAATGACGGTCAAACCGTCAATGACCTGGTAAAAAAGCAGTATGACGTGATCTACGGCGAGTGGCCCAACGACTATAACGAGATCGTTCTGGTCGTGGACAGCATGAATGAGGTGGATGATTACACCCTGTATGCCCTGGGTCTTAAGTCGGAAGACGATATGATGGCGGCCATGAATGCGGTGATGGACGGCGAGATGCTTGAGGTCCAAGCTGAAAGCTGGTCCTATGAGGAAATTTGCGGTATGGAATTCCGGGTGGTTTTGCCCGGGGATTGCTATGTGCAGGATCCTGCTTCCGGTACCTATACGGATATTCGGCTCACAGAAGCGGGTATGCGTTTTCTGTATGACAACGGCACCAAACTGAGAGTCACCGGCATCATCCGTCCCAATGAAAAAACCACTTCTCCTATGATCTCGGGCAGCATCGCTTACACCGCAAAGCTGACCCAGCATGTGATCGAGCAGTCCCGGCAGAGCGCCTCTGTCCAGGCACAGATCGCCGATCCTTCTACCGATGTGATCACCGGTCTGCCCTTCAAGTCCACTACTGGCAGCTTGACCGATGCCCAAAAGGCGGCGGAGCTGCGTGCCCATGTTTCCGGACTGGAGCAGGCAGGGAAGGCAGCGCTGTATGTGGAAATTATGAGTATCCCTTCTAAGGAAACCCTGGATGCCTCCGTTGCCCAGGCGATGGGCACCACGACAGTGGAGCAGATGCGTGTAAATCTGCAGCAGGTCCTGGTTACCCAAATGGGTGTCAGTGAGCAGGATGTGCAGACATACCTGGAAGCAAGAGGGGACGAGGAGATCACTGCGATGTACACCGAGATGGTGGCTGAGCAGGTGAAGATGCAGTATGCGGCGCAGACCAAGCAGCAGCTGGCACAGCTGAGCCAGGAGCAGCTTTCCGCTGCGCTGGATGCGGCGATGCCTACCTATACCGAGGAGCAGCTTGCCACCTATTATGACGAGGTGCTGGAATTCTCTGAGTCCACCTATGAGGACAATTTGATCGAGCTTGGGTGTCTGGACCTGGATAGCCCCTCCAAGATCAGTCTGTACGCATCCTCCTTCGACGGTAAGGAGATCGTGGAAAAGGCCATTGCTTCTTACAACGATGGGGTAGAGGAGCAGCAGAAAATCAAGTACACCGATTATATCGCTCTTTTGATGGGCTTTATCACCACCGTCATCGATGCGATCACCTATGTTTTGATCGCCTTCGTTGCCATTTCTTTGGTGGTTTCCTCCATTATGATCGGAGTGATCACCTTGATCTCCGTGCAGGAGAGAACCAAGGAGATCGGTGTGCTTCGTGCCATCGGTGCCTCCAAGAAGAATGTTTCCAGTATGTTCAATGCGGAAACGGTGATGATCGGTGCCGCATCCGGTCTGATCGGCGTGGGTGTGACCTATGTGCTGTGCATCCCCATCAATGCGATCATTTTTGCGTTGACGGATATTGCTGCCTTGCGGGCGCAGCTGCCAATCCCTGTGGCGATCATCCTTGTGGCGATCAGCATTTTGCTGAGCGTGTTCTCCGGATTTATTCCCTCCAGAAGCGCTGCCAAGAAGGATCCGGTAGTCGCATTGAGAACCGAATAAAACCTCCATTATGTGCCGGTGCTTGTGCGCCGGCACATTTTTGCAAAAACCTGACGTTTCTCTTGACGAGGGGTTGAAAATATGGTATTATCGCCATAGAATACGCCTAGAATGGGTATTTGTACGTTAAATGTGAACAAAGATTGAACAGGAGGATACGCATGAAGACTTACAAGAAGCTGCTGTCGCTGCTCCTTGCACTGGCCATGGTTCTTTCTCTAGCGGCAATGATCACCGGCTGCAAGAAGGACAATGGCACAGATGACCCCGCCGGTCAGACCACCGGCTCCGCCGATAACGGCGATACGGGTACGTATTATGTTAGTGTTAAGACCAATGGCGGTATGCCGCTGAAGGGTATCGCTGTATATATTTATGGCGATGCTGAAAAGACCGATCTGAAGGAATTCGGCGAAACCGATGAAGAGGGTAAGGTTTCCTTTGACCTGCCCAAGAGTGAGTATGTCATCGACCTGGAGGGTGTTGCCAAGGGCTACGATGTGAAGGACAGTTATGCCTTCTCCGGCAATGCTGCTGAGATCGTGCTGACCTCTTCTCTGGTTACCGGCGAGAGCCTTTCCGGTGCAAGCCTGGGTCTGGGCGACGTGATGTACGACTTTACCGTTGCTACCCCCGACGGTCAGAATGTGACCTTGTCCGAGGTCCTGGCTGCGAATAAGGTGGTCCTGCTGAACTTCTTCTTCACCACCTGCAGCCCCTGCATCAACGAGTTCCCCTATATGCAGGAAGCTTACGATATGTACAAGGACGCCGGTGCTGCGGTTATCGCCATCGACCCCATGCCCAGCGATAACAATAACTCTGTGGCAGCCTTCCAGTCCAGCATGGGCCTGACTTTCCCCATGGCTGCCTGCGAGCCCACCTGGTCCAATGCATTCAGCATTTCCGGTTATCCCACCTCCGTGATCATCGACCGTTACGGCGTGATTTGCCTCATCGAGGTGGGTGGTCTGACCAGCCTGCGCCCCTTTACCAGCATCTTTGAGTACTTTACCGCTGATGATTATGAGCAGAAGGTATTCAACAGCCTGGATGAGATCGTCACCCGTATTAAGCCCACCCATGAGATGCCTGCTCCTGAGGATATCGCGGCCACCATCAACAACGGTGACCTGAACATCACCTACCGCGCTGACGAGGACGAATACTCCTGGCCTTTCATCATTGGCGAGAAGAACGGAGAGAAGTGCATCTATGCTTCCAATAAGATGATCGAAGGCTCCTATGGCATTCTTTACGCGGACGTGGAGCTGAAGGCCGGTCAGGCGATTGGCTTCGACTATCTGGCTTCTTGCGAGAACGGCTCTGACGTTCTGCACGTCATCGTGGACGAGCAGCCCATCTACACCATCTCCGGCGTGGATGAGAAGGAGACTTGGAAGTCTGCTTATCCCTGGGTCGCAACCGAGGATGGCGTCTACGAGGTGGCTCTGTGCTACATCAAGGATGAAAGCGAGGACATGGGCGACGATACTGTCTATGTGAAGAATATGCGCATTATCGATGCCAAGGATATCGATGCCGCTACCTACATTCCTCAGCAGGCTGCTACCAGTGCCGATGGCTTTGATTATGAGTACGTCGACATTGTTTACAATGAGAAGGACGGCTATTTCCATGTAGGTACCGCCAACGGCCCGCTGCTCCTGCTGGATATGATGGGCTACACCCAGTTCAGCGAGGATGAAACTCTGTGGGATATCTCCTACAACGGCACCATTACCGTGGATGGTCATAACTATCATGAGGATCTTGAGGACTTCTTCTCCTTTGCATCCAACTCCTCTTTGCAGGGCGTTTGCACCGTAAATAAGGATCTTGCCGATTTGATGATGATCGTTGAGGATGTCTGCGGCTTTGACGATGCTGATGATAAGGAATGGCTGAAGTTCTGTAAGTATTATCAGGCCTATGGTACCGATGGCGAGCAGCTGGAGGATCCGATCAAGGGTCTGGCTCCTTTCTCTGCCTATGAGGCAAAGCTGGGCAAGAATGTTCCCACCAACTTCTTCTACTACAACACTGCTATTATCCCCAGAGGTAAGCTTGCCAAGTTTGTACCCAGTAAGTCCGGTGTTTACCGCATCACTTCCAGAAACGAGTCTGCTCACGGTGTCGATGCCTGGCTGTTTAACGGCAACAGAGAGCAGCTGCTGGTCTATGAGCAGGACGAGAGAATGTTCAATGACTCCAACAACGTGTCTATGCTGTACTACATGAAGGCCGGCGAGGCATATTACATCGACATTGCTTTCTGGGATGTTTATGAGGTTGGCACGATTTACTACGATATTGAGTTTGTAGCTTCTGAGTATGATGTGTTCCGTCTTTGCTCTCCTGGTTACTTCACCTATGATAGTGACGCTACCGGTGATGCTATCTATGACGTGATCGCTGGCGGTATCAAGGTGGTTATGGGCACCGATGGTTACTACCACGAGGATCTGGGCAAGGATGCCAACGGCAACCAGAAGTACGGCAGCATCATCTATGCCGACTTCAGTGGTGTCACCAGCCTGTTCTCCAACCCCATTGCTTCCGTGAATTCCTATGATGAAAACGGCAAGCTCGTCCTTGACGAAAACGGCAAGCCTGTTAAGATCAAGGGTATGATCGATATGGGTGGCTTCGACTTCAGCAAGACTTCTGATGATCTGTACATTCTGTCTGTTCTGGAGAAGTACAACGGCAATCAGGAAGAAACCCTGGCTTACCTGAAGACCTACTGGGCTGAAGAGTATGAAGCAAATTACGAGAGCTACATGGTCGAGGACGTGTTTGAAGGTCGCTATCACGGCCATGGCAAGGATCTGACTGCTGACATTTCGGCATACTTGTCCAAGATGTACAGCGGCTCTGCCAAGGAGCGGGTAGGCTGTGTCCCTGTGGACGCTAAGCTTGCTGAGCTGCTCCAGTATCTGATGGATAAGTACACCTTTGAGGATGTAGAGAACTCCTGGGTCAAGCTGTGCTATTACTATGATCATCTGGGCCCCAACGGCTGATTGATTGGGAGGCATTCTTATGAAAAAAGCCTCTTTGATCTTACTTGCAATGCTGCTCCTCGTCGCGCTCCTTGCTGGGTGCGACGGGGATGCACCCCAGCCGAATCAGCCAGCCGACATGGATTATGCTGTGACTGTGCGGACTGCTTCCGGTCTGCCGCTGGGGAAAATTCGGATCCAAGTCTACAAGGATGCCACCAAGGCGGAATTGGTTGCCATGGGCATGACTGATGACAACGGCAACTACAGCTTCACTGCTCCCACCGGCGATGGTTATGTGGCGGTGCTGGGAAAGGTGCCGGAATCCCTTGAAGTCGGAGCAGAGTATCCAGTGGCAGGGGAGATGACTACCATTTCGCTTTCCCCCAAGACCCTTAACGATGCGTTGATGGATTCGGCAAAGCTGGCGGTTGGCGATATGATGATGGATTTTTCCGTCACGGACTGCGAGGGCATAGAGTACAAGCTATCCGAGCTTCTGAATGAGAAGAAGGCGGTTGTGCTGAATTTCTGGTACCTGAACTGTGAGCCTTGCAAAATGGAGTTTCCTTTTGTGCAGGAGGCTTATGAAGCCTGCGGTGAAGATGCTGCGTTTTTGGGAATGAATTGCGTGGACGGAACCGACGAGAAAATTTCTGCGTTCAAGGCAGAAAACAATCTCACATTCAGTCTTTCCGCTTGCGATGCCCGATGGCAAACGGTAATGAATCTGACCGCATATCCCACCACTTTGATTATTGATCGATACGGCTATATCGTTGCGTCCCATCGGGGAATGTTTACTGAAAGTGCTGAACTGATTTCCGCACTGGAGTACATTACTGCTGATGGCTACCAACATGAGATTTTTGATTCCATTGCGGAGGTTCCTTCCGTGGATGGAACGTAATTAGGAGGAACGATTATGAAGACTTTGATGCGAATTGGCGCTGTTCTGATGGCTCTTTGCCTGATGCTGTGCCTGTGTGCCTGCGGCGACACCGCCCAGGGTGACACCGATACCACTACCACTGCACCTACTACCGCTGCTCCTACCACTGAGCCCACCACCGAGCCCACCACTGCTCCTGCAGCGGAGCCCGACTACAAGGTGACCGTTGTGGACGAAGGCGGCAATCCCATTGCCGGTGCCTGGGTTCAGCTGTGTATCGAGGACGGTACCTGCACCCCCGCTTCCACCAATGACAAGGGCGAGGCAGGCTTCTATCTGGATGAGTACAACTACAAGGTCAGCTTCATGGTGCTGCCCGAGGGGTATGAGTACACCTCCGAGCAGGATACCTGGTACTTCGAAGATGGCAAGACTGAGATGACCATCGTTCTGAAGGCTGTTGGTTGATTTGCAAATTTCCCCCTCTTCGGTTTTCCGGAGAGGGGATTTTTTGCGCCTTTCACGGAGGGAAAAGAGGTGGATTTGCAGGGTGGGGGAGACCATCCTGCAAATATGGGGGGAGTGGATGCCATGCGCAGAAAGGGAGAATTTCACGAAATGTACACACATACGGGCTGAAAGGTTGCCGGTTGTGTGCATTTTCATATATGATTCCGATAAAATCCATGCACGGCAGACAAAATACCGCCGTATGCGCACAATTGGCGTACCGGTTCATTCAAGCATTTTTTACAATTTCTTTTTGCGAAAAATTCTTGCATTTACAGACAAAATAGAGTATTATAAAATATGGTATATACTGCACTATCGGTATAAATGTTAAGAAAGGCGATTGTACAGATGAAGAAGAAAACGAAAGCGAATGTATTGCGTGCATCGTTTATCTGCCTGCTTATTGTGGCGATCGCGGTCGGCATCCTGGCTATCCCCAAGGGTCAGAACGCCGGTTACGCGGCTCCCTATATCCAGCTTATGAACAATGCCCCTGAGATCAATCTCAAGGACTATTTGGACAGCTCTGTCATGTTTGAGCTGTCGGATAAGATCAGTGATGATGAGGAAATCTCTGTGATCATCACGGTGGATGTTCCCAATATTATGGATGCTTATGAAGCCTCGGATAAGACCATGAGCTTCAAGGAGTATGCGCTTGAGAGCAGCGATGCCAAGAATATCGAGCAGCGTATCCGTGATGAGAAGGCTAAGGTTCTTTCCGTGCTGGATAAGAAGGGTGTCAACTACACCCTGGGCAACGAGTACTCTCGCCTGATCAGCGGCTTTGAGATCGTTATCAAGGCCGGCGAATTTGATGCCACCCGTGGCTCTTTGACCAAGGGGCAGGGGATCGTGGTCAGCGAAGTCTATAAGACCGCTGAAACCCAGCTGGTGACCAACAAGGTCAACATCTACACCGATACCGGTATCTTTGATACCTCCGCCAGCGGTTACGATGGCAGCGGCATGGTCGTCGCTGTTCTGGATACCGGTCTGGATTCCGCCCACAGCGCCTTCTCCGTGGATAATTTCACCTCCAAGGAGCTGGGTCTGACCTATGACGAGGTCGCTGCCGCTTTGGGTGACACCGTCGCTAATGGGCTGTACGGCGGTTTGACGGTTGACGATGTGTACATCAACGAAAAGGTCCCCTTCGGCTATGACTATGCCGATAACGACCCGGATGTGTACTCCACCCACAATAACCACGGCACCCACGTTTCCGGCGTTATTGTCGGTAAGGACGACACCATCACCGGTGCGGCTCCCAACGCACAGCTGGTTTCCATGAAGATCTTCTCTGACATCATGGATACCGCCCGTTCCAGCTGGATCCTGTCCGCGCTGGAAGACTGTGTGGTCCTGGGCGTTGACGTGATCAATATGTCCCTGGGTACCGCTTGCGGCTTTGCCCGTGAGTCCGACGAGGAAGTCCTCAACGGCGTTTACGACAAGCTGCGTGCATCCGGCATCAGCGTGATCGCTGCTGCTTCCAACAGCTACAACTCCGCTTACGGTTCTGAGAAGAACGGTAACCTGCCTTTGACCTCCAACCCCGATACCGGTACGGTTGGTTCTCCCTCTACCTACAAGGGCGTGATGTCCGTTGCTTCCATCAGCGGCAAGGAGACCCCCTACCTGAAGTACGGCGAGACCATTATGTACTTCGTGGAGGCCAACAGCGGCTCTGCTGAGGAACTGGATTTTGTGGAAAATCTGCTGGGCGACCAGGAAAGCCTGACCATCGACTTTGTGGTGGTTCCCGGCGTTGGTCGTACCGCTGACTATACCGGTCTGGACGTGACCGGAAAGATCGCTCTGGTCCGCCGTGGCGACAACACCTTCGAAGAGAAGGCGATGATCGCTGAGGCCCAGGGCGCAGCCGGTATCATTATTTACAATAATGTTTCCGGTGACATCAAGATGAACGTGGGCGAAGCCAAGCTGGCTGTCTGCTCCATTTCTCAGACCGACGGCGAGATGCTGGCTGCCACCGGCGGCGGCAAGCTGGTGCTGAGCACCGCGCAGACCTCCGGTCCCTTCATCTCCGACTTCTCCTCCTGGGGTCCCACTCGCAGCCTGGGCATCAAGCCTGAGATCACCGCCCACGGCGGCAACATTCTCCCCTCTGTCACCGGCGGCGGCTATGAGCGTCTGTCCGGTACTTCCATGGCTTGCCCCAACCTGGCCGGTGTTGTGATCCTGATGCGTCAGTACATCGTGGAGAATTTCCCCGAGATCAAGGATGATAACGTCAAGATCAATGCCATGGTCAACAAGCTGCTGATGTCCACTGCCGATATCGCGCTGAACACCAACGGTCAGCCCTATGCCGTGCGTAAGCAGGGCGCAGGTCTTGCCAATCTGTTCGCCGCTCTGGATACCCTGGCTTACATTACCACCTACGACGCCGACGGCAAGGAGATGGATACCTCCAAGCTGGAGCTGGGCGATGACCCCAACAAGACCGGCGTTTACGAGATGAGCTTTACTGTTGAGAACTTCGGCAGCAGTGCTCTGTCCTACGATATCGGCGCTTACGTCATGACCGAGGGCGTTGGCGATAACAAGACCAATGCCGGTGAGACCACCGTTACGGAGGAGGCTTACATCCTCAGCGGTGCTTCCGTAGAGATCTCCAATGTGTCCGGCGGCAGCCTGTCCGGCACCAAGCTGACAGTTGAGGGCAAGAGCAGCGCAAATGTGACTGTCACCATCACCCTCAGCGATGCCGACAAGGCTTATCTGGATGCTTCCTTTGAGAACGGTATGTATGTGGAAGGCTACATCACTCTGACCGCTACTGCCGGTACCGAGGTCGATCTGAGCGTGCCTTATCTGGCCTTCTACGGCGACTGGACCCAGGCTCCTCTGTTCGACTTGGAATACTACGAAACCAATGCCGACGAGCTGGACGATTCCATCGCTATGGAGGACAAGAACCTGCCCGATGCTTATGCATCCCGTCCCATAGGTGGCGTGTCCGATGACTTCGTCAGCTATCTGGGTTCCTACTACTTCCTGCAGAATCCCGAGGATATGGTCATCTCTGCCAATAAGGATTATATTGCGCTGTCCAACAAGGAAGGCACCATTCACTCCCTGCGGTTTGTGTGGGCAGGTCTTCTGCGTAACGCCGAGCGCATCGAAATCACCATTACCAACGATGTGACCGGTGAAGTGATCTTCGAAACTGTGGATGATGATGTCCGTAAGTCCTACGGTGACGGCGGCTCCATCTATCCTGCCAACGTTGAGATCGAATTTGACACCATCGACTACAATCTGCCCAACAACACCGAGTATACTGTCAAGCTGGTGGGCTACATGGATTACGGCGATGGCGGCATCGAGACCAACGAGCGCAACGTTTTTGAATTCCCCCTGACCATCGACTTCCAGGCTCCTGCCGTTACCGACGTGGAGTACTACTACGAGTACGACAAGACTCTGGGCAAGAACCGTCTGTATGCCAAGGTTGGCATTTATGACAACCACCATGCTATGTCCACCCAGGTCGGCTATGTTACCGAGGAGGAGATGGACGGCGTGCTCAGCCCGGTGATGAAGTCTTTTGAGCAGTTCATGACTCCCGTCTACTCTCAGCGCAACAGCGTCACCTATGTGACCTATGAGCTGACCGACTGCCTCAACGAGATCAAGAAGAACGCCAAGAATGCCAATTCCTTCGTGGTTACTTGCTACGACTACGCTCTGAACTACGCCAGCTACGAGATCGGCCTGCCGGACAACTTCGTTGACTTCTACTTCGACGGTCTGGATGAGGGGCTGACTCTGAGCCCCAATGAGGTCTACTCTCTGGATCCGCTGGTTTACCCCGAGTCCGAGTGGCAGGAACTGCTGGATGTTCGTTCCTCTTCCTCCAACGTTGTCCGTGTGGTGAACAACAAGCTGTTGGCTGTTGCCCCCGGCAGTGCCAACATTAAGGTCACCGATTCCAAGACCGGCAAGAGCGTGACCTTTAAGGTCACCGTCCTTGGCGAGGAGGACGAGGGCTACCGCCGCATGGATAAGCCCGTTGCGGATGTGTTCCGCCTGGAGGGCTTTGATACCATCAAGGCTTATTATATGCTCAACAGTGAGGATAAGCTGATTGGTGACAACGGCGATACCCGCTTCTTCGACGGAAAGTTCAACCTTTCCATGTATCCGTCCGAATCTGTGTCCCTCAATTATGAGCTGGATGCTTTCTTCCCCAATGAGACCACTGTTGAGTACCAGTCCAGTAACGACAAGATCGTTACCATCGACGAAAACGGTGTTGTCACCGCAGTTGCGGAGGGCTTCGCTTCCGTCACCGTCCGTGTGATGCAGGGTGGCAAGTCCACCTACTACTCCGAGACCGTTTCCGTTGAGGTCAAGGATCCCTTCGTTACCAACGGCGCAAGCCTGTCCCATTACTACGGTCTTGGCGGCGTGGTCGTTGTGCCTGCTGACCTGCATCTGACGGAGATCGGCAGCTTCGCCTTTACCAACTTCGAGTACATCTTGAAGACTGAGGAAGAGCTTGCCTTCGACGATGCGGAAACCAGTAAGCAGTGGTACCTGGGTGATAACACCATTACCAAGGTAGTCATTCCCGAGGGCGTTAAGAAGATCAATCAGTATGCATTCGCTAGCCTGACTGCTCTGGAAGAGATCGTGCTGCCCTCCACTCTGGAGGCCATTGAATACGGTGCGTTCTTCGGCTGCAGCAAGCTGCAGAAGGTCACCTTCAGCGGTGAAAACAACCTGCAGATCATCAACCAGAACGCCTTCGAGGGCTGCGACATCCGCGGCACGCTGGATCTGACCGGCGCTTGCATCATTTCCGATTATGCCTTTGCGGGCAATAAGAATATGGAAGGTGTCACCACCTCCGATTCTCTGCTGTCCATCGGTCAGTATGCCTTTGCCGGTTGTAAGGGTCTGAAGGAAGTGACCATCACCTCCTCCAAGGTCAAGTACGGCGCTTACGCCTTTACCGGCTGCCAGAGCCTCACCTCCTTCTATGTGAATGCCTCCGTGCTGCCCGAGGGTATGTTCTACGAGTGCAAGGGTTTGAAGAGTGTCACCGTTGGTCCCGATGTCAACGACATCGCTCCCTTCGCGTTCCGTGATACCGCTGTGGATACCATCGAGATCAAGTCTGGCAACAAGACCTTCCTGGTTCAGTCTGCAGGCTATGTTCTCTCTGCCGACAGCAAGACTCTGATCGCCGTTGCTCCCAGCTATGTTGGCGAGTTCAGCGCGCAGAACCTTAATGGCGCTGATGTGACTGTGGTGGGGAAGGGTGCCTTCTCTCACAACAGAAAGATCACCGCTGTGAGTCTGCCCAATGTTACTGTGGTAGGGGAGTACGGCTTTGGTTCTTCCGACCGTCTGGCCTCCGTGACTCTGGGTGAGCTGACTCAGATTGGCCCCTACGGCTTCTTTGAAACCGCCATTACCCAGCTGCCCAACATCACCACCTCCACCGAGATCGGTAACTATGCCTTCTCTCACAGTGCTTTGACCAGCGTGGTGATCCCCGACGGTATGTCCATCGGCGAGGGTGTGTTCAGCGAATGTCTGAAGCTGGAGAGCATCACCATCGGCAACGATGTGACCATCGGCAACTTCGCCTTCTCCACAGATAAGGACAACGCATTCACGGTCGTCCAGATGGAGGAAGATGGCAACAAGTACTTCTACTACGATTTCAGCGGTTCGCTGAAATCTCTGACCATCGGCAAGAATGCAGTCATTGGCGAGAATGCCTTTGCCTGCGCCGCAAGCCTGGAAGCCGTCACTCTGGGCGAGAATGCGCAGATCGGCAAGATGGCCTTCTACAACAACTGCAGTCTGAAGGAGATCGACCTGTCCAAGGTCACCACCATCGGCGACTATGCTTTCTCCGGCGATGAGTACTACATCTGCCTGGATGACGCCATGTCCATCGCTGCGGTTTCCAAGGATGGCTACTATATGTCCAATACTTATGGCCCCAAGCTGACAAGCATTGACCTGAGCAGCTGCACCGAGCTGGGCGAGTATGCCTTCGCGCTGTGTACTGAGCTGGAAGATGCCAAGCTGGGCGACGGCATCACCGAGATCAAGCAGTATGCTTTCGCAAGCTGCGACAAGCTGAAGAGCATCAACCTGGGCAAGGTGACTTCCATCGGCGACTATGCCTTCCAGGAGTCCTTTGCTCTGGAAAGCATCAATCTGTCCAGTGCTGAGTCCGTTGGCAAGTATGCCTTTGTGGACAGCGATGTGCTGGCAAGTGTTACCTTGAACCCCAATGGCACCGACCTGGCTGAGGGTGCGTTCGCTTACTGCGAGGCGCTGAAGACGGTCACCAACCTGAGCGCAGCCAAGAAGCTGGACAGCTATGCCTTTGCTTACACCGCGCTGACCGAGGCTGATCTGTCCGGTGCGGAAACCGTGGGCGATTATGTGTTCATGAAGGAAACTTTGACTCCCTTCAAGGTTACCTTGGGCGAGTCCATCACCTCCCTGGGTGACAATCCCTTTGCTATGTGTAAGCTGGAGCCCTTCTGCAAGGTGGATGTGGTCAACTTCAACGGCGTGGATTACTCCAAGAATATCTATACCTATGATCTGAATGATTCTGTTAAGGTCGTGGACGGTTCTCTGTACTGCAAGATTGATACCGGTTGGGAGCTGATCACCTTTGCCGGCAGCAATACAGACGAAGTGCAGATCGCTGACGATACGGTCCGTATTACCGGCTTCGCCTTCGCCGGCAGCGATGCCAAGCTGGTGAAGATCCCCTATACCGTTGGTGCGGTCGGTCACAAGGCCTTCTACAGCTGTGATGACCTGGAGATGGTGGTGTTCAGCAGCTATGAGGCTCCCATCCTGGAAGAGGAGTTCGACTCCGCTTACTACGAGAGCCTGGAGAACATCCCCGGCAGCGGTGACTATGGTACCTATACCGATTATGACGGTACCGAGGTGACCATTGAACCCATGGGCTTGCTGCCTTACTATATGTGGAACGCCTCCGGCGGCATGTACTCCAATGTTTACTACGGCGCAAACTTTGTGGATTACGTTGGCTATGTGGATAACAAGCTGACGATGATCCGTCCCGTCAACGGCCAGCATTACGAAACCTTCGTAACCGCTCAGTACTTCGACACCTACATTGATGGTGCTGCCGGTG
Source organism: Faecousia sp. (assembly GCA_045590815.1). Classification (GTDB taxonomy): domain Bacteria; phylum Bacillota; class Clostridia; order Oscillospirales; family Oscillospiraceae; genus Faecousia. The sequence goes on along the minus strand of JAZNRS010000002.1, from coordinate 56,535 downwards.
CTGATGATGTGACTCTGGCTGCTATTGCTGCCATCGACGCCATTCCTGAGCGTGTGGATTACTCTGACAAGGATCTGGTTGAGGCTGCCCGTGCCGCTTACAGCAAGATCGCTACCACTGAGCAGCAGGCGCTGGTTACCAACTATTCCAAGCTGGTTTCCGCCGAGCAGAGAATCATCGCTCTGACTCCCACCGAGGAAGAGGCTGAGCCTTCTCCCGTGGAGACCAAGCCCGCCAACAAGTGGATGGCATGGATCGTCATTGGTCTGAGCCTGGTGGCGATCACCGCCGCTGTGCTCAGCGAGCGCAAGGATCTGCTGGAAAAGATCAAGAACCTGGGCAAGAAGAATGCCAAGGTGGAGCAGAAGTCCTCTGAGGATGCTGTCAGCACCGAAGAGGCAGGCTCGGAAGAGTAAGTTATCTGCGGGAAAGGCCGTAAGCACGGCCTTTCCCCAGACCGAATCAACATTGTAAAGGATGATGCGGACAATGAACTTCAAATGGAAAATGCTTCTGGCAGCCTGTCTGATCGTGCTGACATTTCTGTGTGTCAGCGGCTGTTCCGGCGAAGCAACTCCCTATGAGATCAACGATCAGGAAAATTACAATGTCAGTATCCGCTACGATGCCAACGGTGGTCAGTTTACCACCAATACATCCATTATTGTGGACTCTTTCAATATCTCCGCTATGAGCACCAACAGTGCCGGAGATGTGGAGATCCCTCTGCTGGCTCCCTCGGATGCCCAGCGAGGCAACGATGCTTATGAAGCCAAGAATCCCGGCTATTTCCTGGCCGGCTGGTATCAGAAGCGCATTGAGTCTACGGATGCTGACGGCAATACCGTATACACCTATTCCGACAAGTGGGATTTTGCCACCGACACCGTCAAGGTGGCTGCCGCTGACAGCTATGCTGCGGCAGAGCCAGTGATGACCTTGTATGCGGCCTGGGTGCCCATGTACGAGATCCGGTTCATCAATATGGACGATGGCAAGGAATGCGGTACTTATCAATGCAATCCCACCGATGCCGACAATATCCTCGTTCCCCAGTGGGATGAGGAGACCGGCACGCTGGAGATGTTCGGTTTCCCCGAGCGGGATGGCTACACCTTTGATAGTGTGTACTATGACGCTCATGCTGCTGAGCCTGTCGAAGGCGACTCGGTGATCCACACCGGCCAGATCGACGAGAAGAACGGCACAGCGACCAATCATTCCATGAACCTGTATGTCAAGTGGACGGCAGGGGAGTGGTACCGGATCTACACGGCTGAGCAGTTTATCGATAACGCCAGTGTGGCCGGTAACTACATCATTATGGCTGATCTGGACTTTACGGATCTGAACTGGCCCACCAATCTGATGCATGGCAACTTCAAGGGCAGCATTCAGGGCAACGGATTTACCTTCAAGAATATCACGGCTATCCAAAAGGATATGTCCAAGGTCACTTCCGGTCTGTTTGGCAACCTGGCAGAAGGTGCGATGATCGATTCTGTGAACTTTGAGAATGCGAAGTTCATTATCCAGGGCGGTACCCGTAAGAGCGATGCCAGCTTTGGCCTGCTGGCAGGTATCATCTCCAGCGGTGACAGTGCACCGGTGCTAAATGATATCGTGATCAAAAACAGCTTCCTGCAGATCGACTCCGGTACGCCTACCAATCCCATGTCCGGTGCTGCATTTACCGCTGAGGGCTACTCCATTGGATTGATCGCCGGCTTGGGCTCCTCCGTGGAGATCAAGACCGAGAACATCCAGTGCCAGGTCATTGGTGAGCAGACGGATCGATATTCTGTCTATGTTGACGGCACCACTGTTACCTTGGTGCTGAAGGATGAGCAGACGGATTCCGGTTCTTCCGGTGAGCTGGAAGGCACCGGTCCCGGTGTTGGCGGCAATCAGCCCACTGATCCCGTGGAAAAGCCTCCTGTTGTGGAATGAAATAATTTATATAAAGGAGCGTCAATATGAAAAAGAGAGTAATTTCCCTGGTTCTGTGCCTCGCTTTGTGCGTGGGCATGGTATCCATGTTTGCCGGCTGTAAGAAGGGCGGCACTCCGGATGCCTTCGTTATCATGACCGAGCAGCTGGACGGTTTGTTCAATCCGTTCTTCTCCACCTCCGCACCTGACGGCACCATCGTTGCCATGACCCAGATCGGTATGCTGGGCTCCGACTACGATAACGCCAAGAAGGAAGTCGTTGTTGCTTACGGCGATGACCATGCCGTTGTCACCAAGGACTATGATATGGTCGAGAAGGATGGCAACACCGTTTACACCTTCGTTCTGAAGAATGGCATCAAGTTCTCCGACGGTCAGCCTCTGACCATGGAAGACGTGCTGTTCAACTACTACGTCTACCTGGATCCCGTTTACACCGGCTCCAACACCCTGTACTCCACCGATATCCTGGGTCTGGCTGAGTACCGCACCCAGACCGTCGGCTCCTCCTCCGATGACAGCGATGATATGATCGCTTCCGAGGCTTCCAACAGAGCCCAGGTCCGTCTGATGGAGCTGCTGAACCTGTACATCGCTGAGCAGAAGGCTTCCAGCACCAACGAAGTGTCCATCGACACCATGAAGAGCGCCATCAAGGGCCACAAGGTCAGCTCCGGCTACCAGAGCGCTATCTCCACCAACCCCGATGACATCACCAGCGATCAGCTGCTGGCCGACTATGAGCGTGCCCTGGAGCTGTTCAAGGAAGAGCTGGGCACCGATTATGTGAGCGCTCAGGAGTCCTACACCGATGAGCCCTACAAGTCCCACTCCGAGTTCAAGGACGAGATCTTCTGCTTCATGTACACCGAGGGCTACGTCCAGGTCAAGTACCCCAAGGGCGCTGACGGCAAGGACGACCGCACCAAGATCGAGAGCCTGACCAAGCAGTATCCTGAGAGTGTCACCACCAAGGAAGCTGCCATCGACTATGTTTACAACGACGTGGTCGCCCGTAAGCTGGATCAGATCCTGATGTACTGGGCCACCGCTACCACTCTGCTGACCGAGTTCACCGCCAAGGCCAAGGAAGTCATCCTCCACGAGAACATCTCCGATGACGGCACCCTGGCTGTTCAGAACATCTCCGGTATCGTTTCCCTGGGTCACACCGATGCTGCCGGTTCCAAGATCACCGTCAACGGCACCGAGTACACCGTTGCCTCCGGTCACAACGCCGACGGCACTGTTACCAATGAGTCTGAGTACGACGTTCTGCAGATCACCATCAAGGGTATCGACCCCAAGGCTATCTGGAACTTCGCCATCACCGTTGCTCCTCAGCACTACTACGGCGAGGGCAGCTCTGTAGGCGTGGATATCGCCAACAATAAGTTCGGCGTTGAGTACGCCAGCTTCGACTTCATGGCTGACATCATTCAGTCTCCCAGAAACATCAAGCTGCCCATGGGCGCCGGCTCCTACAAGGTCACCGATGCCGAGAACAGCGATAGTCCCTCCGAGAACAAGTTCTACACCAACAACGTTGTCTACTTCAAGGCCAACAATTACTTCGAGACCACCGGCGCCAACATCAACAACGCCAAGATCGAGAAGGTTCGCTATCAGATCGTCAGCTCCGCCAACGCCATCGCACAGCTGGAGAGCGGCTCTGTGCACTACATCTCTCCCTCTCTGACCACCGAGAACTATGAGAAGCTCAACGGCATGGCCAGCGACGGCTTCGTTACTCTGACCTCCGATCAGCTGGGCTACGGCTACATCGGTGTCAATTCTTCCAAGATCAACGATATCAACCTGCGTAAGGCCATTATGTGCGCTATGAACACCTCTCTGGCTCTGGACTACTACCGTGCAGGTACCGCTTCTCAGATCTACTGGCCCATGTCTAAGGTGAGCTGGGCATATCCTGACGGCGCTGCCGCTGAGGATAACGGCTACGATTACCCCCAGATCGGTAAGTGGAACGAGTCCGTTGCCGAGAGCAACATTCAGAAGTACATGCAGGAAGCTGGCGTCAGCGCCGGCGATCCCGCCCTGGAGGTCACCTTCACCATCGCCGGTTCCAACCTGCAGGATCACCCCACCTACAAGGTCTTCCGTGATGCTGCCGCTATGCTGAACGACCTGGGCTGGAAGGTTGATGTGGTCTGCGACACCCAGGCTCTGACCAAGATCAACACCGGTTCTCTGGAAGTTTGGGCTGCTGCATGGTCCAGCGCTCTGGATCCCGACCTGTACCAGGTCTACCACAAGGATTCCACCGCTACCAGCACCCTGGCATGGGGCTACAACTACCTGAAGACCAGCGGTACTTCCGACGAAATGGCTATCCTCAACGAGCTCAGCGATCTGATCGACCAGGCTCGTGAGACCAACGATAAGGCCGAACGTTCCGAGCTGTATCAGCAGGCCATGGAGCAGATCCTGGATCTGGCCATCGAGCTGCCTGTCTATCAGCGTAGTGTCGTGTATGCTTACAATTCTAAGGTGATCGCCAGTTCCAGCATGCCTGCCGAGTCCGATATCAACCCCTATTCCACGCCTCTGGACCGCATCTGGGAAATTGAGTTCGCCTCCTAATATTCGGGGTGGCTTATGTTAAAGTATATTGTTAAACGTTTAGCATATGCCGTACTCATACTTCTTGGCGTTTCCATGATCATTTATTTCCTCATCCGGTTGATGCCCGTTGATTTTATCCAGGATAAAATCAACGCCATCAACCAGGGTGGTGCAACGGTCAGTGAGGAAACTGTCCAAGCGATGTATGAGATGTACGGCTTGGGGGACAACAGCTTCATGGGTATTCTGAAGGGATACTTCGGCTGGTTGTCCGCCCTGGTTCGCTTTGATCTGGGTACCAGCTTTGTGTATGGCCGTCCTGTTGCGGACGTTATCGTTCAGTACATGGGCGTGTCCTTTGCGGTTTCTCTTATCGCAACCATTTTCGAGTTCCTCATCGCAATCCCCCTGGGTATTACCGCTGCGACCCATCAGTACAGCATCCGTGATTATATCGTCACCATTCTGGTTATGATCGGTATTTCGCTGCCTTCTTTCTTCTTTGGCCAGGTGCTGAAGGATATCCTGGCTCTGCGGCTGGGCTGGTTCCCGCCCTCGGGCTTTGTGGATGCGTCGGTTTCCGGTACCGGAGCAACGCTTCTGATGGACTATGTGCGCCATATGTTCATCCCCATCCTGACGGTGGTTATTTTGAGCATCGGCGCCCGTATGAGAATGACCAGAACCAATATGCTGGAGGTCATGAACTCCGATTATATTCGTACCGCCCGGGCCAAGGGCCTGAAGGAGAGCGTGGTCATCTACAAGCACGCCTTCCGCAACACCTTGATTCCGCTGGTCACCTCCATGGCTGGCCTGCTGCCCAGTCTGTTCTCCGGTGCCATCATCACCGAGCAGGTGTTTGACCTGCCCGGTATCGGCGCCAAAGCGCTGGATGCCATGACCCGTGGCGATATTCCCTTCATCATGGGTTACAACATGTTCCTGGCGATGCTTAGCGTTCTGGGCGTTCTTCTGGCCGACCTGATGTACGCAGTGGTCGATCCCAGAGTTAAATTGGAGTAAGGAGGCGTTAGGATGGAAGAAGTAAAAAACAACCAGCCCACTCCTGAAGTGGACACCGAAACGCCTCTGGACAAAAATGTCCGACTGATGAGCCCCACCCGTATGGTGGTGCGGCGGTTTTTCCGCTCCAAGCTGAGTATCGTCGGCTTGATCATGGTGGTGGGACTGTTTATCTTCAGCTTCCTGGGCCCGCTGTTTATTGCCGACCCCAATGGCAACATTGACGGCAAGTGGGGCGAGATCGAGCTGGACGAAAGCGGTCACACCAAGTACTCCAAGTCCGAGTACACCTACACGGTCAACGGGGTAGAGTACTCTGTTCGTCAGACCACGGAAACCCATCTGAAGGATAACTTCCTGGCAGCTCCCTCTGCCAGCCACATCTTGGGTACCGACTACGAAGGCTACGATATTTTCGTGCGCCTTATGTACGGCGGTCAGATCTCCTTGATCGTCAGCTTCCTGGCGGTGTTTCTGATCACCATCATCGGCGTGATTTTGGGCGGTATTTCCGGCTACTTTGGCGGATTTATCGACAATCTGATCATGCGTCTGTGTGACATTTTGATCTGCCTGCCCGGCGTGCCGATCCTGCTGATCATCAGTACCATTCTGGATTCCTCGGATGTGGATGCCAAGTACCGCATCTACCTGCTGATGACCTTCCTGACCTTCATTTCCTGGCCGGGTACTGCCCGTCTGGTTCGTGGTCAGATCCTCAGCCTCCGGGAGCAGGAGTACATGGTCGCTGCGGAAGCCATGGGTTATTCCACCTTCCGTAAGATCTTCAAGCACCTGATCCCCAACGTCATGCCTCAGCTCATCGTTCAGATGACTCTGAGCCTGGGCAGCATGATCCTTTACGAAGCAACTCTGTCCTACCTGAACCTGGGTGTTAAGGCTCCCTATGCGGCTTGGGGTACGATGATCAACATCATTTCCCAGAAGCCGGAGCTGATCTCCGACGCACCGCTGGTTTGGGTTCCTGCCGGTCTGTGTATCGTCATCGCCGTGTTGGGCTTCAACTTTGTGGGTGACGGTCTGCGTGACGCACTTGATCCGAAAGCGAGGAGATAAGATATGGCTACAAATAAAAATTATCTCACTGGTAAAGAGATCAAGGCCATCGCCCGTGCCAATGCCAAGGAAATGCGCCGCCTGGAGGCCTACAAGAACCGTAAGGCTGACGAGAGCGAGTTCCTTTCCACTATGAAAAACGATGCCAATATCCTGGAGATCGAGGATCTGCATACCTCCTTCTTCACGGAGCAGGGCGTTGTGAAGGCTGTTAACGGCGTGTCCTACGATGTGCCCAAGAACTCCGTTGTGGGTATCGTGGGCGAGTCCGGATGCGGCAAGTCCGTGACCAGTATGTCTGTTATGCGTCTGATCCAGGGACCCACCGGTCAGATCGTGGACGGCTCTATCCGCTTCAAGGCTTACGCCTACAAGCGGGATGACAAGGGCAACCCCGTTGCCAACACCGATGGCAGCTTCGCCATGGAGGAGAAGGTCTACGACATCGCCAAGATGCCCATCCGGGAGATCCACCGCATCCGTGGCAAACAGATCGCTATGATCTTCCAGGAGCCTATGACCTCTCTGAACCCGGTGTTCACCATCGGTCAGCAGCTGGACGAGGTGACTCTGCTGCACCAGCCCGGTGCGACCAAGGCGATGGCTAAGGAAAAGTCCGAGGAAATGCTCCGCTTGGTGGGTATCATCCCCGAAAATGTGTATAAGGCATTTCCCCATGAGCTGTCCGGCGGTATGCGCCAGCGCGTCATGATCGCTATGGCGCTGGCTGCTGAGCCCCGTCTGATCATTGCAGACGAGCCTACCACCGCTTTGGACGTTACCATCCAGGCGCAGATCCTGGATCTGCTCCAGGATATCAAGAACAAGATCGACGGCTCCATTCTGCTGATCACCCACGACCTGGGTGTTATTGCGGAAATGGCGGATTACGTTGTGGTTATGTACGCCGGCAAGGTCATTGAGAAGGGCACTGTGCTGGAGATCTTCCAGGATCCCAAGCACCCCTACACCATCGGTTTGCAGAAATCCAAGCCCACCATGGGTCTGGATGACAGCACCGAGCTGTACAACATCCCCGGCAACGTTCCCAACCCCATCGATATGCCCAACCACTGCTATTTCAAGGAAAGATGCGCAATGTGCACCAATAAGTGCTCCGGGGATTACCCGGGCATGGTGCAGGTGAGCCCCACTCACTTTGTCGCATGTCATTTGTACGACGAGGTAAACGAGAATGGCTGATAATGTGAATGAACAGTGTGTTCCCGGTACTGCTGTTGTTTATGACGATGCGGCGCTGGCGGCTGAGTATCTGGCTAAGCGTCAGGCGCAGATCGAGGAGGATTACAAGAAGCCATTCGATCCTGACTGCGTGCTGGAGGTTCGGCATCTGCGCAAGTGCTTCCCCCTGAAGAAGACCCTTACCGGTAAGGTGACCAAGGAATTGGTCGCTGTGGATGATGTTTCCTTTAAGCTGAAGGCAGGCGAGACTCTGGGCATCGTTGGCGAGTCCGGCTGTGGTAAGACCACCACCGGTCGTGCCATTTTGAAGCTCCATGAGCCCACTGCCGGTCAGATCATCTTCAACGGTCAGGATATCACCAATTTCAATTCCAAGCAGATGCGGCAGATCCGTAAGGAAATGCAGATCATCTTCCAGGATCCTTATTCCTCTCTGCCTCCCAGAGATACCGTTGGCGGTATCCTCTCTGAGCCGGTGATGGTGCATGATATCGTGCCCAAGGGCGAGGTCAAGAAGTATGTCCTGGATCTAATGGACAAGTGCGGTCTGCGGGATTACTACTTCGAGCGGTATCCCCATGAGTTCTCCGGCGGTCAGCGTCAGAGAATCTGCATCGCCAGAGCCCTGTCTGTGAATCCGAAGCTGGTCATTTGTGACGAGCCGGTTTCCGCTCTGGACGTGTCCATCCAGGCACAGATCATCAATCTGCTGAAGAAGCTGCAGCGGGAAATGAACCTGGCATATGTGTTCATCTCTCACGATCTGTCCGTGGTTAAGTTTATTTCCGATAAGATCGGCGTTATGTATTTGGGTGCGATGGTGGAATTCGGCACCAAGGAGGATATCTTCACCAATCCTCTTCATCCCTATACCAAGGCGCTGTTCTCTGCGGTGCCCAATCCGGATCCCACTGTAAAGATGGACCGGATCAAGCTGCAGGGCGACATTCCTTCTCCTGCCAATCCGCCTAAGGGCTGCCGGTTCCATACCCGTTGCCCCTATGCCACCGAGGTTTGTAAGCATGTGACTCCGGAGTACCGTGAGTACAGCGAGGGTCACTTCGCAGCCTGCCATCTGCTGGAGCAGAAGTGATCGGTATGGGCAAGAAGAAAAAGGAAAAGGTTCGCTACGTCGACGACGGCAGAACCATTGCGGATATGTCCGGTGTGAAATCCGGACCCCGCCTGGGGCGTGATCCCTTGCGCCCCAGACCCAAGGCAAAAGACGTTTGGACTACCTACTGGAATGCGGTCAAAATGATGTTTGGCCCCATGCTTGTGGTGATCGTTGGCTTGTGTATCATCTACATGATCGTTTGGCTGGTCTTTTGGCTTGCTGCATAAAGAAAATGCCGGGAGCAAACGCCCCCGGCATTTTTCTTGTCATTGCGAACCAGTGATCGATGTCACTGGTGTGGCAATCTCTTATTACTTTGCGAGTATCCCATCGATGATAGTGGAAAGCTCGTCTGCGGTGGTGCCGCCGTAGATGGTTTGGACGATGTAGCCCTCTTGATCCAGGATCACGGTGATGGGCCATGCCTGGTCGCCGCCAAGCATATGGAAGTATTCTTCACCCGCTTGATCCCGGCAGAAGATGAAGTCCTCACCGGGGAATTTTTCTGCGATGAAGGCGGGGATGTCGCTGTTGTACTCCTGGTTGGAGTGAACAGCCAGGATCTCGATCTTATCGCCGTATTTATCCTTCACCAGGGGGAATTCGGTTTCCAACTCCTTGACGCAGGAGCTGCAGTAAATGTACCAGAAGTTGACCAGAGTCACCTTGCCACGGTAATCCTTGACGCTGGTTGTGCCGTCGGTACCATAGAGATCCAGTTCAAAGTCATAGCAAAGGTCGCCTACGTTGCCGCCTTCAGGCTGAGCGGGAGTTTTATTACCAATACCATCGATGATCTTGCAAAGCTCTTCATACGTGGTGCCGCCGTAGATGGTTTCCACAATGACACCTTCCTGATCCAAAATCACGGTTACCGGCCAAGCCTGCTCACCGCCCAGGAGGTGGAACAGTTCTTCGCCTTCACCGTCACGGCAGAAGATGAAGTCCTCATCGGGGAACTTTTCGCCAATAAAAGCGTTGATATCGCTGTTGTATTCCTGATAGGAGTGGATAGCCAGAATTTCGATTTCGTCGCCGTAATGATCCTTTACCTTGGGGAACTCGGTTTCCAGTTCCTTGACGCAGGAGCTGCAGTAGATGTACCAGAAGTTGACCAGTGTTACCTTGCCACGGAAATCGGAAATCTTGATGTTCTCGTCCTGACCGTAAACATCCAGTTCATAGTCATAGCACAGATCACCAACCTCGCCGCCGACCTCGGGACCGGTTTGGCTACTGGAGGGAGGCTTTGCGGTGACGGGATCCTTGTGGATGAAGTTGTAGTAAACCAGGGAAGCAACCATCGCCACGATCATCACACCGGCAACGATGCTCCGGGCAATCTTGGTTTTCTTAGGCAGGGGCGTGCCGGGGTAATCCACCGGGTCAACGTTCTTCGTATTGGGACGACCGCCCACTTCGTTGGGAGCCAGCAGGATCTTGGGGCCCTTGTAGCTGATGGCACCGGTGGGGCAGACATTGACACATTTGCCGCAGCTGATACATTCGTGGTCGCCCACATGGAGTACGTCCATGTCACAATGCCCCACACACAGACCGCAGTCGGTACATTTGGGCTTATCCACCTTGATGCCCAGCAGCGAGATCTTGTTGAAGAAGCCATAGATAGCACCCAAGGGGCACAAAAAACGGCAGAAGATGCGGTAGATGAACACGGCACCCACGATCAAGATCACCAACAGGACAAACTTCCATGTAAACAGCGGACCCAGCATGGAGAGCATCTTCTCGTTGGCGCTGTTGGACAGCAGACCGCCTGCGCCCAGTAATGTTCCGGAGGGGCAGATGTACTTGCAGAAGCCGGGCATGGGGAAGGACATGGTGGAATAGATCAGCGGCATCAGAATGACGAATACCACCAAAATCACATATTTTAAATAAGAAAGGATCCGGGTGAACCGGTTCTTTTTGATTTTCGGGGTTTTGATCTTGTGGAGCAGATCCTGGATCAGACCGAAGGGGCAAAGGAATCCGCAGATAAAACGACCGAACATCAGTCCGAACAGCATCAAAATGCCGAAAACATAGAAGGGAAGTCGGGCGTTGGAGCTGCCCAGGGCATTTTGCAGTGCGCCCAGGGGGCAGGATGCGGCAGCGCCGGGGCAGGAGTAGCAGTTCATGCCGGGGACGCACATATTTTTTGCGCCGCCCTGGTAGATCTTGCCGCTGAAGAAGCCTTTGATGTTGGCGTTGGTCAGCAGTGCGGCGTAAAGCTGAATGATCCGCCGCTTGGTGGGCTTATGGGCTTGCCACCAGGTTCCGAATTTTGTTCTTTTCTTTTCCATATCAGCCAAGTCCTATACACTCGGTGCAGATCGCGACCGCTTTTGTGAATACATCGTTCATACCGCCGTTGAGAATGCCCACAACCACAAAAATCACACCAATTGCTACGATGGAGCCCCGGAGGATCCAAACGTAGGTGGGAGTCTTGCTGCTCTTTTTGGTCTTGGCAGCAGGGGAGCGGGTGGGATTTTCAGCCAGGGCTTTCTTGTAAATGGCGGCTTCCTTTTGCAGGCTCTTGCGGATCAACACGCTGCAGACATAGCACAGAGCCAAACAAATTACCGCTGGGATCATCACGATGATGACACTGCGAATAATGTCGCCGTTCAGATTATCCACGGTGAAGAGCTTCTCCTTCCAACCGGGGAAGAAGGGCAGGAGAAAATAGATTGCCGGAGGGATCATAATCACAACGGAAATGGCTGCGGTGACGATCTTGTAAATGCGGCGCAGATTGACCTGCTTGGCAGCTTCGGGCTGGGCGCCTGCACGGGCTTTGAGCTTTTCCATGACCGCAACATCGTCCCGGACGGACTTGGGGCGCTGATTTTCCAAGGGAATGGTCAAATTCAGAACGATGCCGCCGATAACGCCGCCAACGACGATGAACACCAGCGCGGAAATGCGCCAGAATGCCGCACCGATGGATGCGTAGCTATAAGCACGGGGTCCACTGCTGTAAATTCCCAGCGCGGAGAGGATCAGCGCGACCCCCAATATGGCGGTCAGCGCCGCCAGGACGCACCCATAGATCAGGTGGATCCTTTTTCGAGTTGATTGTGGCATAAGTCACGATTCTGCGGCAGGCGCAGACCTTTCTATAAGATGTATATCATTATAACATAGCCGTCGAAACCCGTCAAGAACGGGAAAGTATATTGAAAAGAGTTGAATTTTTTATGAAAAAACCTCTTGATTTTTTGAAAATACCATGCTATAATACATCGGTCTGAAATCAAGGTGAGTCCTCTGCGCAGGAAACTGACGCATGAACGCCTAATATGTAAGGAGGACAAAGAAATGGATTTAGTTAAGGCTCTGAACAGCCAGTACATGAAGGAAGAGCTGCCCGAAGTCAAGGTCGGCGACACCGTTCGTGTGCATGTGCGCATCAAGGAAGGCTCCCGTGAGCGTATCCAGGTGTTTGAGGGCACCGTCATTGCCCGTAAGCATGGTGGCATCACCGAGACTATCACCGTTCGTCGTATTTCCTATGGCGTTGGCTGTGAGAAGGTGTTCCCCCTGCATTCCCCCAACGTTGCCATGATCGAGACCGTCCGCAAGGGCAAGGTCCGCCGTGCCAAGCTGTACTATCTGCGTGATCGTATGGGCAAGGCCGCTAAGGTCAAGGAGCGCGTGTAAGGCTAACTTCATAAAAAAAGAGGGGAGACCCTCTTTTTTTATTTCTCTGCCGCCTGAAAAAGGCGGCATTTTTTACAATTTAGCCCTTTTCTTTTTGAGAATTTGGGTGTATAATGGAATTTGTATATTTGCGCCTTTGGCACGATCTGGAGGAATCCCTATGGCAAAGTTTGAGTTGTTTAAGAAAAAAGAAAAAGTGGAAGAAGAGAAGCTCACCTGGCAGCAGGAACTGGTCCGTGACCTGCGGGATCTGCTGCTGGTTTTGGCCGTGTTTATGATCTTTTATATCCTGCTGTTTCGGGTCGTGGTGGTCGTTGGCGGCTCCATGAACAATACGCTGATCAACGGTGACCGGCTGGTGCTGCAGAGCAATGTTTTTTACCGCAATCCCAAGCAGGGCGATATCATTGTTGCCAGCAAGGAATCCTTTGACGATGGCAACTGCATCATCAAGCGTGTTATCGCTACCGAGGGTCAGCTGGTTGACTTCAAGGACGGTATCGTTTATGTGGACAATCAGCCCCTGGACGAAACATACACCAAGGAGTACAACCGCACCTTTTTGATGGGTGCCGGCAATATGGATTTTCCGCAGATCGTTCCGGAGGGGCATCTGTTTGTTTTGGGTGACAACCGGGGTGGCTCTTTGGACAGCCGCAAGTCCCAGATCGGTTTCGTTGACAAGCGGGAGGTACTGGGCAAGGCCATCTTCCTGATGATGCCCGGTAAGGATGATGTGACCGGCGAAAAGGACAATAGCCGTATTGGAGTGGTTGACTGATGGCGCAGGATCAGATGAATATTCAATGGTATCCGGGACACATGACCAAGACCCGCCGCCAAATGGAGGCGGATCTGAAGCAGGTGGATGCGGTCTGTGAGATCGTGGACGCCCGAATCCCCATTTCCAGCCGCAACCCGGATATTGATGCCATTTGCGGCAATAAGCCCCGGATCATGATCCTCAATCGAATGGATCTGGCAGATCCGGAGGCGACCAACCGCTGGGCGACCTATTATCGCAATCAAGGACGTGCGGCGGTTGCCACCGACTGCAAGAGCAGAAAGGGTATTTCCGCCTTTACCCCTGCGGTGCGGCAGGTGCTCCACGAAAAGCTGGAGCGGGATGCCGCCCGTGGTATGAACCGACCCTTACGTGTCATGGTGGTGGGTATACCCAATGTGGGAAAGTCCACGCTGATCAACCAGATCTCCGGACGCAAGGGTGCCAAGGCAGAAAACCGTCCCGGCGTGACCCGTGGCAAGCAATGGGTGACGGTGGACAGCGGACTTCTGCTTTTGGATACTCCCGGTATTCTGTGGCCCAAATTCGACGATCCCAATGTGGGTATGATGCTGGCCTATACCGGCGCTGTGAAGGATGGCATTTTGGACGTGGAGGAGCTGGCCTGCTACCTGATGTCCCTGCTTTGGAAGCGCTATCCGGATGCGGTGCGTGAGCGCTATGGAATCGATGCGCCGGAGGATCTGCCCGGTTGGGAGCTGCTGGAGCTTGCCGGACGGAAGCGTGGTTATTTGCTCGCCAGAGGCGAGATCAATACGGAAAGAATGGCAAAGGTGCTCCTGGATGAGTTCCGGGGCGGTAAGCTGGGGCGCTTTACTTTGGAGTTGCCGGAGGATATCAAATGAGTGAGATCAATATGTGGGAGATCGAAGATTCCCACTTTGCCAACGGAATCAAGATCATTTGCGGCGTGGATGAAGCAGGGCGTGGACCCCTGGCAGGTCCTGTGTGCGCCGCGGCGGTGATTTTGCCGCCCCATGCGGATATTCCCGGCTTGAACGACAGCAAAAAGCTGACGGATAAGCGCCGCAGAGAGCTGTTTCCCATTATCAAGGAGCAGGCGATCGCCTATGGCATCGGTCTTGCCAGCCATGAGGAGATCGATGAGATCAACATCCTGCAGGCCACCTATCTGGCAATGGAGCGGGCGTTGGCACAGCTTTCCGTAAAGCCGGAGCTGGCGCTGATCGACGGCAACAGGGCTAAGGATTTCGGTCTGCCTGTGGAAACTATTGTCAAGGGCGACAGCCGCAGCGCCAGCATTGCGGCGGCCTCCATTTTGGCGAAGGTCACCCGTGATGATCTGATGGAAGCTGCTGCGGAGGATCATCCTCAGTATCAATTCGAGATCCACAAGGGCTACGGCACGAAGGCGCACTATGCGGCGCTGACGGAGCACGGTCCCAGCCCCATCCACAGAATGAGTTTTCTGAAGAAATTCTATGGGGAGAAATAATGTGGCCGGTGCCTGGGGGGAAGCCCTGGCAGCGGAATACTTACGAAAAAAGAAATATCGGTTGGTGGCATCGGGCTACCGAAGCCGTTTCGGTGAGATCGATCTTATCGTGGAAAACCGAAAATACCTGGTATTTGTTGAGGTGAAGCTGCGCAAAAGCGGCAGCTTTGCCGGTGCGGCGGAGTATGTGGATACCTACAAGCAGAATCGTCTGCGCACCACCGCATCCATGTACCTGGCTGCCAATCCCACGGAGCTTCAACCCCGGTTTGATGTGATCGAGATCTACGCCCCGGAGGGGACAGCCACCCAAAATCCGAAAGTCATTCATATGGAGGATGCGTTCCAATGAATTTTCCTGTTTTTGACCTGCATTGTGATACAGCCTCGGCGCTATTGGGCGAGGATCATAACAGCGCCGGCAGCTTGAAGAAAAATGAATATCATATCGATCTGGAGCGCACCAGGGAATTTCCCGGGTATGCCCAATGCTTCGCTGTGTACACCACGCCGAAAACGGTCAAGTGGTACGGCATTTCTCCGGTGACCATGTTCGAGCGACAGCTGACCACCATCCAGCGGGAGGTGGATGCCAACAAGCGGCGCATGGCGCTGGCGTATACCCCCGGGGATATCCAGGCAAATCTGGAAAAGGGGAAGGCATCTGCTATTTTGACCCTGGAGGGTACTGCCGGCTTTGGGTATGACCATGGTCTGCTGGAGGATCTGTCGCTGATCGGTTTTCGGATGAGCACGCTGACCTGGAATGAGCAGAATACCTTGGCAGGCAGCCACCTTACCGGCGGCGGTCTGACCCGGCAGGGAAAGGATTTTGTCAAAGAGGCACAGCGTGTGGGCGTGATCGTGGATGTGAGCCACCTAAGCGATGAGGCATTTTGGGACATTATGAAGATCACCAAAAAGCCCATCGTGGCATCTCACTCCAACAGCCGCAGTGTGTGGGGCGCAAGCCGGAATTTGACGGATGATATGTTCCGGGCGATCTGCCGCACCGGCGGTGTGGTGGGTATCAATCAATATGCGGAATTTGTGGGCGAAAATCCCACATTGGACACCGTTTGCGACCATATTCTCCACTTTTTGGAACTGGATCCAGACTGCAAGCATATTGCCCTGGGCGGCGATCTGGATGGATGTTACGAGCTTAGCGAAGGCTTTGATGGCATTCAGAGTTATCCTGCGCTGGCACAAAAGCTGCTGGACCGTGGCTTGACGGAGCAGATGGTGCAGCGAATTTTCTGGGATAATGGGATGGGAGTGTTTGAAACATGTTGTATGTAACCACCCGTAATAAGCACGATGTCTATACGGCGCACCGTACCTTGAATCAAGACCGCGCCGGTGACGGAGGCCTTTTTGTGCCCTTTAAGATGCCGGAGTATTCTTCCGAGGAGATCGCAGCACTGGCAGAAAAGTCCTTCGGTCAAAATGTGGCTGATGTGCTGAATCTGTTTTTTGGCACGAAGCTGTCTGAATGGGATGTGGATGTGAGCGTTGGACGCAATCCCGTTAAGCTGCGCCCCATGAGTCAGCGGATCGTAGCAGGGGAGCTGTGGCACAATCTGGACGGTACCTTTGACCGTTTGGTGGAAAACATGGCCGCACGGATCCATCCGGACGGGGAGTATATCGGCAAGCCTACCAACTGGCTGCAGGTGTCCATTCGGATCGCTGTGCTGTTTGGTTTGTTCGGTGAGCTGATCCGCAGCGGACAGTTGGAAATAGGCAAGAAGATGGACGTGGCAGTGGCTGCCGGTTCCTTTATGGCACCTATGGCGGTGTGGTATGCACGGCAGATGGGATTGCCCATTGGTACCATTGTCTGCGGCTGCAACGAAAATGGTGCGGTGTGGGATCTTCTGCATCACGGCGAGGTGGATACCGGCATCGCTGCCGTGCGCACCACCACACCGGAAGCGGATTTTGCCATTCCTCCGGATCTGGAGCGGCTGATCTGCGGCACCATCGGGCAGGAGGAAGTGATGAGCTTCTGGTGGAGCTGCACCGAGGGTGCTGTTTACGCCCCGGAAACGGAAAACTATCAGCTTCTACGCCAGGGAATGTTTGCGGCTGTGGTCAGTAAGGCACGGGTGGAATCCGTCCTGCCCAGTGTATACCGCACCAATCAGTATGTGCTGGATATTTATGCCGCATTGGCATACGGCGCATTGCTTGACTACCGCGCCCGTACCGGCACGGCTGCCAAGGCGCTGTTGCTGACGGAAAAGAGTCCTATGTGCAACGCCGGTGCCGTGTGCAGCGCCATGCGGATCACAAATGATGAGCTGAAGCGCCGACTGGCGGAGGGCTGATATGGCACTTTACGCGATCGGCGATCTGCATCTGAGTCTTGGTGTCAGCAAGCCTATGGATATTTTCGGCGGCAACTGGATCGGCTACATGGATA
The DNA here is from genome assembly GCA_045590815.1 of Faecousia sp. Taxonomy (GTDB): domain Bacteria; phylum Bacillota; class Clostridia; order Oscillospirales; family Oscillospiraceae; genus Faecousia. The sequence goes on along the minus strand of JAZNRS010000002.1, from coordinate 39,216 downwards.
AGCTGAAGGAAGGCTTATCCTACATCACCGAAGCGGATACCACGGTGCTGCTGGGGGATCTGAACTGGGCGCTGGATCTGGAGGCTGCAACACCGGATTTTGCCTGGATCAATGATATCCCCGGGCGAAAGATCATTCTCAAAGGCAACCATGATTATTGGTGGAGCACCGCTGCGAAGTTCTACAAATTCTGCGAGGAAAAGGGCTTTTCCAACCAATTCATTCTGAATAATAATCATTTTGAATATGACGGTTGGGCGATCTGTGGCACCCGGGGTTGGTTCTTCGAGGAAGAGCGCAGCGGCGAGCACGACGAAAAGGTCTTCAAGCGGGAACTGCTGCGTCTGGAGGCGTCCTTAAAGTCAGCAGGGGAGTTGCGGAAGATGGTTTTCCTGCACTACCCGCCGCTGTACAAGGGCTACCGCTGCGATGAAATACTGGAGTTACTGGAGAAATACGAGGTGCGCCGCTGTTTTTATGGGCATCTCCACGGCCCGAGCCACAAGCTGGCGATGGAAGGTTTGTGGAATGGGACGGAATTTCGCCTCGTTTCGGCAGACTTTTTGGATTTTAAGCCATTTCCGGTGATTTTATAAAGAAATTTTCAAAAAATAGTGGACTTTTTTTGCATTCTCTGCTAAAATATTTCGGATGCAATTTTATACATACGCTCCGCTTCGGCGGAACCATTTAGGAGGACATCGACATGACTGTTAAGAACATTGAAAAGAACGGCAATCAGGCTACCATCACCATCGAGATCGACAAGGATCTGATGGAGACCGGCGCCAACAAGGCATACCTGAAGGCCCGTAAGAACATTATGATCCCCGGCTTCCGTAAGGGCAAGGCTCCCCGGAAGATGATCGAGTCCATGTACGGCGCTCACGTCTTCTACGAAGACGGCCTGGAGGAGATCTTCCCCGAGGTATACGAGGAAGCTGTTGTCAAGCAGGATATCAAGGCTATCGGCCGTCCCAGCCTGACAGATATGAACATCAACGAGGATGGCTCCGTGACCATCGTCATCACCACCGATGTGTACCCCGAGGTCACCCTGGGCGAGTACAAGGGCATCGAGGTGGAGAAGGCTGAGGCTACCGTTACTGACGAGCAGGTTGATGCCGAGCTGAACCAGATGGCTCAGAACGTTGCTTCCACCGAGACCGTTGAGCGCGCTGCTCAGATGGGCGACACCGCCAATATCGACTTCGAGGGCTTCGACAATGGTGCTGCCTTTGACGGCGGCAAGGGCGACAACTTCGATCTGAAGCTGGGCTCCGGTTCCTTTGTTCCCGGTTTTGAGGAGCAGATCGTTGGCATGACTGCCGGCGAGGAGAAGGACATCGATATCACTTTCCCCGAGGATTACCACGCTGAGCTGGCCGGTAAGCCCGTTGTGTTCCATGTGAAGCTGAACAAGGTTACCGAGACCATCGTTCCCGCTCTGGATGATGAGTTTGCCAAGGATGTTTCCGAGTTCGACACCCTGGATGCTCTGAAGGCTGACATCCGCGAGAAGGCTCTGGAGAAGGCCGAGAAGCAGATCGCTTCCACCTTCGAGAACGCCTGCGTGGAGAAGGCTGCTGAGAACACCACCGTTGAGATGCCCGCTGCTCTGATCGAGTCCGAGCTGGACAATCAGATGGAGCGCTTCGCATACCAGCTGCAGATGAGCGGCTACTCCGTTGAGCAGTACGCCAAGATGATGGGCGGCGACATGAGCACCATGCGCAATGCCTTCCGTCCTGCCGCTGAGAAGCAGGCCAAGATCAATGTGACCCTGGAGAAGATCATCGAGGTGGAGAACATCACCGTTTCCGATGAGGAGATCGAGGAGGAGCTGAAGACTCTGGCTGAGCAGTACCAGCTGGAGCTGGACAAGATCAAGACCATGGTTCCCGTGGAGGAGATCACCGCCAGCCTGAAGAACCGTAAGGCTGTCAAGGTCATCGTTGACAACGCCAAGGCTGTCGCTCCCAAGGCTGAGTAATTTTTCGGAGGAATAACCTTCCTCCTGAGTGGTTAGAATGTTCCGAACACCTTGAAAGGAGACATCACCATGAGTTTAGTTCCCTATGTTGTTGAGCAGACCAGCCGCGGCGAGCGCAGCTATGATATTTTCTCCCGTCTGCTGAACGACCGTATCATTTTTCTGTCCGAGGACGTTAACGACACCACCGCAAGCCTGGTGGTGGCACAGCTTCTGTATCTGGAGGCCCAGGACCCGGATAAGGATATTCAGTTTTATATCAACAGCCCCGGTGGCAGCGTCACCGCAGGTATGGCGATCTACGACACCATGCAGTACATCAAGTGCGACGTGGCTACCATCTGTGTGGGCATGGCTGCATCTATGGGTGCATTCCTGCTGTCCGCCGGTACCAAGGGCAAGCGAATGGCTCTGCCCAACGCCGAGATCATGATCCACCAGCCCAGTGCCGGTACCCAGGGTCAGATCACGGATATGGCCATCCATATGAAGCGCCTGCAGACCATTAAGGAGCGTATGAACCGGATCCTTGCCGAAAACACCGGCAAGAGCATCGAGGAAGTCACCGCTGCCTGCGAGCGTGACAATTTCATGACCGCTGACGAGGCGCTGGCTTTCGGTCTGATCGACCGGGTGCTGGAGCGCCATTGATAGGGAAAGGCAGGCGTTTCTTTCATGGCAAATCATGACGAGCAGATCCGCTGTTCTTTCTGCGGTAAGCGGGAAGGACAGGTACAAATGATCGCCGGTCCCGGTGTCTATATCTGCGGTGATTGCGTGGAAGCCTGCAGCGAGCTGCTGCATGAGCAGACAGCTGTTCACGGAGATATTCCGGCACTGGATAGCCTTCCCACCCCCATGGAGATCAAAACCTTCATGGATGGCTATATCATTGGCCAGGACGAGGTGAAGGTTGCACTGTCTGTGGCAGTTTACAACCACTATAAGCGCATTTATTTGGCCGAGGATTCGGATGTGGAGATGCAGAAGAGCAATATTCTGCTCATCGGTCCCACCGGCAGCGGTAAGACGCTGTTTGCCCAGACCTTGGCTAAGATCCTGGACGTTCCCTTTGCCATCGCCGATGCCACCACCTTGACCGAGGCTGGCTATGTGGGCGATGACGTGGAGAATATTCTGGTTCGTCTGCTGCAGGCGGCAGATTTCGACCTGGAGCGGGCTGAGCGGGGCATCATTTACATTGATGAGATGGATAAGATCGCCCGCAAGAGCGAGAATACCTCCATCACCCGTGACGTTTCCGGCGAGGGTGTTCAGCAGGCGCTGCTGAAGATCCTGGAGGGTACGGTTTCCAATGTACCGCCTCAGGGCGGACGGAAGCATCCCCAGCAGGAGACGATTCCGGTGAATACGGCAAATATCCTGTTTATTTGCGGTGGTGCCTTTGACGGACTGGATAAGATCATCGAAGCCCGTACCGATAAGTCCGCCATTGGCTTTGACGCCCCGGTCACCAGCAAAAAGGATCGGGACGTGGGCAAGATCTTTGCCCAGGTTGAGCCCCATGACCTGCTGAAGTTTGGCATTATTCCAGAGCTGGTTGGTCGTCTGCCAGTTATCACCAGTCTGGAGAGCCTGCGCAAGGAGGACTTGGTGCGCATCCTTGTGGAGCCGAAGAATGCCCTTGTTAAGCAGTATGAAAAGCTGCTGGCGATGGACAATGTGGAGCTGGAGATCCAGCCCGAGGCGCTGGAGGCCGTTGCCCAAAAGGCAATCGACCGTCAGATCGGTGCAAGAGGCCTGCGTGCTGTTATGGAGCAGGCAATGATCAAGATCATGTACGAGATTCCTTCGGATCTGACCATCCGAAAGGTGACCATCACACCCGAGTGCATCATGGGCGGCGAACCCCTGATCGAGCGGACACCCGATGCGCCTCGGAGTAAGCGAGCATAATGTATGAAGGGGGTAGTTACTACCCCCTTTTCCCACTATTTGAAGGAAGGTGATTTTCCATGAGCGAAGAGAATATTTCCGGGCGCCTGCCGGTGCTGGCATTGCGTGGCTTGGCGGTATTTCCCAAGCAGACGGTGCATTTTGATGTAGGCCGTGCCAAGTCTGTGAAAGCTCTGGAACAGGCCATGAAGCGGGATCAACTGATCTTTCTGATCCCGCAGAGGGATCTGGTACGGGATGATCCCAATTTGGAGGAGCTGTATCCTATTGGCTGCGTTGTCAAGGTCAAACAGATCCTTAAATCCCAGGGGGAGAACCTGCGGGTGCTGGTGAAGGGACTTTGCCGTGGCAGAATTGACTATCTGTACCAGTTCGACCCTTATATAGAAGCTGAGATCCAGGCAATTCCGGAGGCGGAAACCATCGACAGTCCCCGTAACCATGCCCTTTGCCGGGAAGCCAATATGCTGTACGGTCATTATTTGGAGCTGTCGGAGTTCCCGGCACAGACGGTGCAGCTGAAGATGATGTCTTCTTATGATCCCGGATTCTTGGCGGATTGCATCGGTCAAAATTCCAGTATGGATTACCCGGACAAGGTAAAATTGCTGAATAATATGAACCCCGTGCGCCGGTTGGAGCATGCCCTGCGGCTGCTTCGCCGGGAGCTGGATATTCTCAATTTGGAGGGGGATATCCATGCTAAAACCCATGCGGCGATGGACAAGAACCAGAGGGATTATTTCCTCCGGGAGCAGATGAAGGTCATCCGTGAAGAGTTGGGTGAAGGTGATGAATATGCAGAATTCGCTGAATACGAGAAGGGGATTCTGAAGCTGAACCTGGATGAAGCATCCGAAAACAAGCTGCGTAAGGACCTGGAACGGCTGAAAAAGCAGCCTTTTGGCTCTGCGGAAACCGGCGTTTTGCGGAATTACCTGGATACTGTCCTGGAGCTTCCGTGGAATATTTATACAAAGGAACGGGTGAGCGTTGAAGCCGCTGCCAAGATGCTGAATAAGGATCATTTCGGCCTGGAAAAGGTCAAGGAGCGGATCCTGGAAACCATTGCTGTTCGGCAAATGGCACCGGAGCTTCCGCCGCAGATCTTGTGTTTAGTTGGCCCTCCCGGCGTGGGCAAGACTTCCATTGCTTATTCCATCGCCCGGAGTCTGAATCGGAAAATGGCTCGGATCTCTTTGGGCGGTGTCCGGGATGAGGCGGATATTCGTGGTCATCGGAAGACCTATGTAGGTGCTATGCCCGGTCGCATCATGACCGCCATGACCCAGGCAGGCAGCGCCAATCCCTTGCTGCTGCTGGATGAGATCGACAAAATGGGTGCCGATTACCGGGGTGATCCCAGTGCGGCACTGTTGGAGGTTTTGGATCCGGAGCAGAATAAGGCCTACCGGGATCATTATTTGGAGATTCCCTTTGATCTTTCCAACGTGATGTTTATCACCACTGCAAACACGCTGGATACGGTACCCAGACCGCTTCTTGACCGTATGGAAGTGATCGAGCTGGGTTCCTATACCGACGAAGAGAAGCTGATGATCGCCAAGAATCATCTGCTTCCCAAGCAGATGACGAAGCACGGTCTGAAGAAGACTCAGCTGCGTATCTCGGACGATGCTATTCGTGAGATTATCAATTGTTATACCCGGGAATCCGGCGTTCGCAACCTGGAGCGCTCTTTGGCAGAAATTTGCCGTAAGGCGGATATGCGTCTGCTGGCTGACAGGGAACTGAAGAGGGTGGCTGTCAGCGGCGCCAATGTGGAGGAATTCCTGGGTGTCCGGAAGTTTCTGCCGGATCGGATCCCTGGTAATGACCAAATCGGTTTGGTCACCGGACTGGCGTGGACCAGCGTTGGCGGTGAGACCCTTGAGGTGGAGGTCAACGTGATGGACGGCACCGGCAAGCTGGAGCTCACCGGCAACTTGGGCGACGTGATGAAGGAATCTGCCCATGCCGCCTTGAGTTATATCCGTGCCAATGCCCATAAGCTGGGCGTCGCGGCGGATTTCTACAAGACCAAGGATATTCATGTGCATTTTCCTGCGGGAGCTGTGCCGAAGGACGGTCCTTCTGCCGGCGTTACTGTGACCACGGCGATGGTTTCCGCCTTGACCAATACCCCGGTGCGCCGGGATGTTGCCATGACCGGCGAGATCTCCATCCGTGGTCGGGTTCTGCCCATCGGCGGTCTGAAAGAAAAGACCATGGCAGCGCTGCGCCATGGTATCCACACGGTGATCATTCCCGAGGATAACCGCCGTGACCTGGAAGAGATCGATCAGACAGTCCGAAAATCTTTGAATTTCATCACCGCCAAGACCGTGGATACGGTGCTGGATGCGGCTTTGAAGCGCAGCGGGGAAGTGATCCCCACCATTCTCAATGAGATTCCTGCGGATATGAAGAGCCGCTCCCGGAACAGTCTGCAGCAGTGAGGTGCTCATATGAATCTTCATAATGTTGAATTTCTGATCTCTGCGGCATCCACCAAGGATTTTCCCCAGAATCGACTGCCGGAGATCGCCTTTGCAGGCAAGTCCAATGTGGGCAAATCCTCCGTGATCAATCGAATCCTGAACCGGAAGAATTTCGCCAGAGTTGGCGAAAAACCGGGTAAAACCATCCATGTCAACTACTTTACCATTGATAAAAGTTGCTATTTCGTGGATCTGCCCGGTTACGGCTATGCCAAGGTTTCCCAAAGCGAAAAGGAACGTTGGGGCAAGCTGATGGAGGATTATTTTGCGGCGGATCGCATTGATCTGGGCGTGCTGATCGTGGATCACCGCCATGCGCCTACCAATAATGACATCACCATGGCTCGCTGGTTTATCGACAGCGGATGCCCCTTTGGGGTGGTTGCCCACAAGCTGGATAAGGTGAAAAGAAGTCAGATCCAGTCCACTCTGAACACCATCCGGGAGGATCTGGAGCTGCCCGAGGGTACGCAGATCATTTCCTTCTCCGCCGAGAAGGGCGACGGCAAAGACGCCTTGGTGAAACGTATTTTGGATACGGTAAATGTATAAAAAAGCGCACCGCAAAAGCGGAGCGTGTCTTTATGCATTTTTGGCAGGTTTCAATGCCTGGGCCAGCTGGTCGGGGCAGGAGGTGGACTTCATGCCGCACTTGATGCCCTCCACACGGGCGATGACATCGTCGATATCCATGCCATCCACCAGTGCGCCGATGCCCTTCAGATTGCCGTTGCAGCCGCCGAAGAACTGGACGTTACTGACTTTGTTGTCCTCGACTTCGAAGCTGATGAGCTGGGAGCAAACTCCCTTGGTTTTGTAAGTATACTGCATAATGATGTTCCTTTCTTAGGTCAGATCCGTAAATTCTGCGCCGAGATACTCTGCCAATTGCTCCGGATCCAGGATCATTTGATGTCCCCGGGCACCGGCGGATACGGCGATCTCATCCCACAAAATGGCGGTTTCGTCCATAAATGTGGGGTATTTCTTTTTCATGCCAACGGGACTACAGCCGCCGCGAATGTAGCCGGTGAGCCCTAAAAGCTCCTTAACTGCCACCATTTCGATCTTCTTGTCCCCGGCGGCTTTTGCGGCTTTCTTCAGATCCAGCTCACAGCAAACGGGGATGCAAAAGACGTTGATCCCGGTGCGGTCGCCACGGGTAACCAGGGTTTTGAACACCTGCTCCGGAGGCATCCCCACAGCAGCTGCGGCATGGGTGCCGCTGAGGTCGCTTTCGTCGTATTCATAAAACGCCTCACGGTAGGCAAGTCCAGCCAGCTGGATCAATCGGATCGCATTTGTCTTTTCAGCCATAGTATCACCACTACTATTATACGATGCATTTGTGAATATTTCAAGTATGAATTGCTTCCATTAAACCGGGTTATCCTAGGAAAAAGGAGGTTATTCTATGGAAATTACAAACAATGCCGAAAAAATGAAAGAGGACCGGGAGCAGGTGGTGGAGCTGGGTTCGGACATTACCAAATCCAGCAAGGGAAATATCTACACCTTGACCATCATCGGGCAGGTGGAGGGTCACCAGGTGGCGCCGGAAACAGTGAAGACCACCAAATATGAGCATGTTTTGCCTCTTTTGGCAGGCATCGAGGAGAGCGAGGATATTGACGGACTGCTTCTTCTTCTGAACACCGTGGGCGGCGACATTGAAGCCGGTCTTGCCATTGCAGAAATGATCGCCGGGATGAAAAAGCCGACGGTTTCGCTGGTACTGGGCGGCGGTCACTCCATCGGTATCCCCCTGGCAGTCTGTACGAAAAAGAGCTTCATCACCCCCACCGCAAGCATGACGGTGCATCCGGTGCGGATGACCGGACTGGTTGTTGGTGCGCCCCAAACCTTCCGGTATTTTCAGCGGATCCAGGAGCAGATCGCAGATTTCGTCACCGCTAATTCCAAGATCTCCCGGGCGGATTTTGAGCATTATATGATGGCAACAGGGGAGATGGCAACGGATGTGGGCACGATCCTTTACGGAAAAGAGGCGGTTTCTTCCGGCTTGATCGATAAATTGGGTGGCTTGAATGACGCATTGGCTGCGCTGCACAAGATGATCGACAAAAAGAATAAGTAATTTTTGAACTTGGGGTGGAAATTTCGGAAATTATATGATATGATAAATTGAATAAACATGACAAGGAGGATCGCCGTGTTAGATCTGCTTCACAAATTCATATTGGCACTGATCTCTGGCTTCACGGAGTTTCTTCCCGTATCCGCAGCGGCGCACCGGGAGATATATCAGCGAATCACCGGCTGCGACGTGCCGGGACAAGGGTTCATTTTGGCGGTGCATATTGGTTGCTTGGCGGCGATCATTGCGTGCAACCGTCCCAAGCTGATGCGGCTTTCTCGGCATAAGCGTATGGCCCGGGGTGGACGTCGGGGACGTGGTCGTCCCGTGGACACTTCCATCGCCCTGGATATTCGGCTTTTGCGGGTAGCGGCGATCCCTTTGCTCATTAGTATCGTTTTCTATGGCAAAACCGGGAAATTGCAGTCTGATCTTGGTCTTTTGGCGCTGTTTTTGCTGCTGAACGGATTTTTGATCATGCTGCCCAGAGTCCTCAGCCAGGGCAATAAGGACAGCAGGACCATGTCTATGCTGGATTCGTTGCTCATTGGCATTGGCGGCACCGTGGGCGTGATCCCCGGTTTTTCCCGTACCGGTGCCATGACGGCTATGGGACTGGCACGAGGCGCGGAGCGCAGCTATGCTTTGGATCTTGCGCTTCTTGTGGGTATCCCGTCTATGGCTGGTGTTGTGATCATGGATGTATATCTCATGTTCGCCACACATACCGCGGTGACCTTCCTGGCGCTGTTAGGATGGATCGCTGCCGCAGGTTTTGCTTTCGTCGCTGCTTACCTTAGTATTACTCTGCTGCGTTTTTGGTTCCAGAAGTCCAATTGCTCTGATTTTGCTTACTATAACTGGGGTATGGCTCTGGTATCTTTCATTTTGTATCTGATGTTCTGAGAGGAAGAAGTCTATGGCAGGTAAGAAAAATATGACCCAGGCTGAACGGGCTGCCGGTAATAAGAAGACCGGTAACCAGAAGTCTACAAAAAAGGAGCCTCAGAAGAAGGCATCCGGTAAAAATTCCTCTGCGGATAACTACAAGGTCCAGCCCCTGGAGCTTCGCTACCCGGGCAGACTGATCGGCTCCATCATCAGCGCTTGCTTGTTCGTTGTGTTTTTGGTGATCCTTTTGGTCCCGGAAGGCGCACTGGTGCAGCTATTTTATCGAGGCGTTGTGGGTTTGATCGGTAGAATCGGTTTTTACATTTCTATCCCGGCACTTTTGTACTTATTCATTATTCTTGCCTTCAGTGCGAACCGTCCGGTGGTTATGCGCAGCACCTGCTTGATCAGCTTTGTGCTGATCTGCAGCTGCATCGTTCAGCTGTGGAAGCCCTTTGAGGGCGAGGGGATCGCCATTATTGGCAAGCTGTATACCGGCGGCGCCGATGGTACCACCTCCGGTGTCATTTGCGGCGGCATCGGCTTGCTGTTTAATTGGCTGCTGAATCCCTGGCTGTCTACGATTATTTTGGTGATTGCAGGACTGTTCCTGCTCCTGGCGGCTTTCCAAATCACCATCCCCAGCATTATCCGTGCTTTCCAGGACCGTCCCCGTGGGGATTGGGAGCTGGAGGAAAAGGAAGATAAGCCCGAGCCCGCATCTGTTGTGGTAAATCATTTTGCCACCAAGCGCATCGAGCATGTGGAAAATAAGCGCCGCAAGCAAAGACAAGCTGCGGACATCGATATTCCCCTGGACGGCGAAAAGCAGGTCAAGAAGAAGCCTCGTCCTGCCGATCCGAAGACGGACAAGATCATGCGGCAGATCGATGATATTGACGCACCGGTGGCAGCAGCCGATGATCCGGTTGCTAACGATACACAGGAGATCCTGGACCAGCCCAAGCCCAGGGAAAAGCAGTCTGAGAAGGAAGCGCCGATTCCTTCCAAGATGCCTCCGTTGGTATTGGAGGATCCCATTCCGGAGGCACCGGTGCCAGAGCCTGCGCCTGCAGAACCGATTCCGGAAAAGGTCACCAAAAAGGATGCCAATGATTCTGCTGCGCAAGTGGCTGCTGAAATTGCCCAAAATGCAGCGGCGGACAAGCCGATCTATTGCTTCCCGCCCATTGATCTGCTGAAGCTCTCCACCGTTACTGCCGGTGACGGCACTGCCGAAATGCGTGAAAATACCCGTCGGCTGAACGAGACCCTCGCCAGCTTCAAGATCGAGGCGCATATCATTAATGTGACCCGTGGCCCCAGCGTCACCCGATATGAGGTGGAGCTGGAGAAGGGTGTCCGGCTGAACAAGCTGACCACTGTAGCTGACGATATCGCATTGAGCCTGGGTGCGTCCGGCGTGCGTATTGCCGCCGTGCCCGGAAAGATCTCCGTGGTGGGCATCGAGGTGCCCAACCGGGCGGTCACCACCGTTTCTCTGCGGGATGTGATCGATTCTTCCGAGTTTGCCAAGGCGAAGTCCAAGTCCTCCTTTGCGGTGGGTAAGGACATCGGCGGCAGCTGCATCGTTGGTAATATCGCCAAGCTGCCCCATATGCTGATCGCCGGCACCACCGGCTCCGGTAAATCCGTGTGCATGAACTCCATCATCATCAGCTTGCTGTATAAGGCCAGCCCCGACGATGTGAAGCTGATCATGGTCGACCCCAAGATGGTGGAATTGGGCATTTACAATGGTATTCCCCACCTGCTCATCCCCGTTGTTACTGATCCCAAGAAGGCTGCCGGTTCTCTGCAGTGGGCGGTGACGGAAATGATGCGCCGGTACAAGGCTATGTCCGATGCCGGTGTCCGTGATCTGGAGTCCTACAACAGCATCATCGAAAGCGAAGAGGGCAATAAGCTGCCTCAAGTCGTGGTCATCATCGACGAGCTGGCTGACTTGATGCTGGTGGCTGCGAAGGAAGTGGAAGAGTCCATCTGCCGTATTGCCCAGATGGGTCGTGCCGCAGGCATCCATTTGATCATCGCAACCCAGCGTCCTTCCGCAGACGTGATCACCGGTCTGATGAAGGCCAATATCCCGTCCAGAATCGCTTTCTCTGTGGCGTCGGCTATGGAATCCCGGATCATTTTGGATACCCAGGGCGCTGAAAAGCTGGTTGGACGTGGTGATATGCTCTTTGCGCCCATCGGCAGCGGCAAGCCTCTGCGTGTCCAGGGTTGTTTTGTCAGCGATCCGGAGGTTGAGGCGGTTGCCAACTACGTCAAGGAGAACTACATCACCAACTACGACCAGACAGTTCTGGAGGAGATCGAGAAGAAGGCTGCCCAGACCGGCAGCAAGACGGCTGCTGCATCCGCTGCGGATCCGGAGCCCAATGGCGACGAGCTGGACGGCGACGAGATGCTCCCGGCGGCTGTGGGTGTGATTCTGGAAACCGGTCAGGCTTCCGTTTCCATGCTCCAGCGGCGGCTGAAGTTGGGCTATGCCCGTGCCGCCCGTATTGTGGACGAGATGGAGGAAAAGGGCATCGTTGGTCCTTTCCAGGGCAGTAAGCCCCGTGCCATTTTGATCACCAAGGATCAGTGGGAGGCCATGAAGTCCGGTCAGCCCGCACAGATGGAGATCGATGATCTTCCCTTTGATGAGGACCTCATCGACGAATTTGAAAGCTGAGAAAAAGGCCGCATTTTGCGGCCTTTTTTGATAGGAATCTGACAATTATGCGCAAGTGGGGAAATGCAAAGGTCTGCCCTTGCCCTTATAATGGTTGTGACAGGAGGGGAGATTATGGAATGGATCGCAGGCTTGCATCAAGCAATTACGTACATTGAAGCACATCTGCTGGAGCCGCTGAGCTATGAAGCTGTGGCAAGGCAGGTGCATATTTCGGGGTATGAATTTCATCGGGCGTTCAGTTTTCTCACCGGGATGACCGTGAATACCTACATCCGCAACCGGCGGCTGTCGCTGGCTGGGCGGGAGATCGTGGAAACGGATGCCAGGATCACCGATATTGCTCTGAAATATGGCTACGATACCCCGGAGAGTTTTACAAAGGCCTTTACCCGGTTTCACGGTGTGGCGCCGAAATACGCCCGGGAGGGCTCTGCGAAATTGGCTCTCTTCAATCCTATCGTACTTAAATTGACTGTGGAGGGCGGAAAAAGTATGGATTACCGTATCGTGCAAACAAAACAGCAGAAATTCCTCGCTATTTCGAGAGATTTCCCCAATGAGATCATCAATGATGAAGCCAATCACGACATTCCCGATTTTTGGGGTGCGTGCCAGGATAAGAACCTGATCGATCCTATGCTGGATCTGCGTCCGGCAGGCAAGCGGGATCTGTATGGCTTGTGTACGCCCACCAAAGAAGGGGAAGATACCTTTGCCTATGGAATCGGCGTGCTGGTGGACGCGGACACGGCCGCGTTTGACTTGGCGGAAATGGAGCGCGGGGGGTATCATTTTTGGGACGTGAAGCCCGGTACCTATGTGGTGTTTGAGTGCATCGGCGATGATGGGAATTGCATCGGCGAGACTTGGGCGAAGTTTTACCGGGAATTTTTGCCTCAGATGGGCTATGAAGCCGAAGCGGAAACAGATTATGAGATCTATCCGGAAGTGGGAAATAAAGGCGTATTTTGCGAGCTTTGGATTCCCGTCAAGAAAAAATAAGCAAACGGGACTCTGCTTCGGCAGAGTCCCGTGATTTTATAGCAGCTGCAGCGCCTTGTCTAAAATGGCATTGGCGGCATCGGACTTGGATTGGAGGGGGAACTGGGTAGTGTCGTCCCGGGTGATCAGGGTGATCACGTTGGTGTCTACACCGAAGCCAGCACCGGGGGTTGTGAGGCTGTTGGCACAGATCATGTCCACATTCTTCTTTTCCAGCTTGTTGCGGCTGTTTTCCAGGAGATTCTCCGTTTCCATAGAGAAGCCGCAGATCACTTGACCGGGCTTTCGATTCTTACCTAAATAGGCGAGAATGTCGGTGGTGCGCTTCAAGGGGATGGACAGCTCGCAGTCCTTTTTCTTCATTTTGTTGTCGCAGTAGTTTTCCGGGGTGTAATCCGCCACGGCGGCAGCCTTGATGATGAGATCGCTGTCCGGAGAAAATTCTGCCACCGCTTCAAACATATCCTGGGCGCTGCGGATGTTTACCACGTTCACAAAGGGCGGGGGCGTCAAGGCGGTGGGACCGGAGATGAGGGTGACATCAGCCCCCCGGAGCATGGCCATTTTTGCGATGGCATAGCCCATTTTTCCGGTGGAATGGTTGGTAATATAGCGCACCGGATCCAGGGCTTCCTGGGTGGGACCTGCGGTGATCAGCACCTTTTTGCCGGCCAGATCATGTGGCATGGCGATTTTCCGAAGAATATGCTCCAGCAGCAATTCCGGGTCCGGGAGCTTGCCTTTGCCCTCTGCGCCGCAAGCCAAACGACCGCTGGCAGGCTCGATGACCTCCCATCCATAGCGGCGCAGAAGTGCCAAATTGTCCTGGGTCACGGGATTTTCATACATATTGGTATTCATCGCCGGGGCGATAAGCTTGGGGCACCGGCAAGCCAGGGCAGTGGTGGTGAGCATATCGTCCGCAAGACCGTGTGCCAGCTTGGCGCAAACATTGGCAGTCGCCGGTGCGATGATCATCAGATCCGTCCGCTCCGCCAGGGAAATGTGCTCCACGTTGTGAGAAAAATTCCGGTCAAAGGTATCCACCATGGTGCGCCGACCGGTGAGCTGCTCAAAGGTCAAAGGGGTAATGAATCTGGTGGCGTTTTCTGTCATCACCACTTCCACAGCGGCGTGCTGTTTCACCAGCAGGGAAGCCAGGGCTGCGGCCTTATATGCGGCGATGCCACCGGTGACCCCCAGAAGTACGGTTTTTCCTCTCAGCATGGGAATTCCTCCAACATTTTGATGCATTCATTATACTCCCGGAGTGCCGAATTGTAAAGAGTGCATTTTTACTTGCATTTTCGGCGAATAAGTGGTATAATTATTAGGTATGGATATCAAATTTGCGCTGTATCCCCGTGTATAGGGAACGGCAGCAAGGAGGATACTATGAAAAAAGGTAATCTAACTGTCCGCAAAATGGTGATACTCGCCATGCTCAGCGCCATCCTTTTGGTGCTGCAGGTCACCGGCATCGGCATGATCCCGCTGCCTGGTTTTAAGCTGACCATTATGCACATCCCGGTGATTTTGGGCGCGATTTTGCTGGGCCCCGGCGAGGGCGCGTTCCTTGGATTGGTGTTCGGTCTTTGCTCCGTTTGGGCGAATACCACCACGCCCGGTGCCACCAGTATGTTCTTCTCACCCTTTATGACAGTCTCCGGCTGGGTGGGTGCGCTGAAGGCGCTGTGGGTTTCCGTGGGTACTCGGACGCTTATGGGTCTGACCGCGGGCCTGATTTGGAAGCTCCTGAAAAAGCTGAATCTGAATGATTTTGCCGCACTTCCCATTACTGCCATTCTGGGAACATTGATGAACACGGTACTGGTTTTGGGCAGCATTTGTCTGCTGTTCCCCCAGGATTATGCTTACATGAACGCAACCACGGTCAAGGGACTTTTCAAGCTGGTAGCGGTTACAGTCGCCACCAACGGTATTGCGGAAATGCTCCTGGCTGCCATTTTGGTCACGGCCATCGGTAAGGCGCTTCTGAAATACCTGGAGAAGAAGCAGGGGAGGTAATGCCATGTTACTTGCCATTGATATTGGAAACACCAATTTGGTGATCGGCTGCATCAAAAACGACGAGATCGTTTTCAAGGCCCGGATCGCAACAGACCGTACCCGCACCTCCGACCAATACGGCGTGGAGATCAAGAACATGATCGAGGCCTTTGGCGTGAAAGTCAAAGATATTTCCGACTGCATCATTTCTTCCGTGGTGCCGCCGGTGTTCAACTCGGTGAAGACCGGTGTGATCAAGGTCATCGGAAAGCAACCCATGGTGGTGGGTCCCGGACTGAAAACGGGGCTGAACATCCATATGGACGTGCCATCCCAGGTGGGCAGTGATCGGATCGTCATCGCCGCCGCAGCCCTGGCAGAATATAAGGCACCGCTGATTTTGATGGATCTGGGCACCGCCACTACCATTGAAGTGGTGGAGCCGGACAATGTGTATATGGGCGGCGTGATCTTCCCCGGCGTGAAGCTGTCGCTGGATGCGCTGACCAGCCGTGCGGCGCAGCTTCCCGGCATCAGTCTGGACAAGCCCAAGCAGGTCATTGGCAAAAACACCGTGGATTGTATGCGCAGCGGCATGATGTACGGCACAGCTGCCATGATCGACGGACTGGTGGACCGCATCGAAGAGGAACTGGGTCACAGCTCAACATTGATCGCCACCGGGGGTATGGCGCAGTTTATCACGCCCCTTTGCCGGCACAAGATCATTTTGGAGAAGGATCTGCTGCTGAAGGGACTGAATGTCCTGTACAAAAAGAATAAAAGATAATTGCTGTCATTGCGAACCGGTGTTAACTGGTTCGCAATGACAGTATTTTTTGTTCTGCATCGGCTTGCTGTGGCATAGGCTTGCATGGGAGTTGATGCAAATGAGATGCCAATGGAATGAATTGCTGTCGGTGCTGCCCACATGGATGCGCCGTGAAGTGGACGAGCTGAGCCGGGACACCCTCCAGGAGCTCCGGCTTCGGAAAGGACAACCACCGGAGTTGATCTGCAGGAGCGGAAGGTTTTCTTTGAAGCGAAAGGTGAATCAAGAAGATCTTGCATTTGTGGTGAACACCGCCTCCCGGTATTCACCCTGGGCAGCGGCGACGGCGGCACAAGGATACATAACCGCCCCGGGCGGACATCGGATCGGCATGTGCGGTGAGGCGGTAATGCAGCAGGGGAGTATGACCGGATTTCGGCAAATTTCTTCCTTGTGTATCCGTGTTGCCAGGGATTTTCCCGGTATTGCAGAGAAGCTTGCCTGCCATCGGGGATCATTGCTGATTCTCGGAAGACCGGGCAGCGGTAAAACCACATTACTTCGGGATCTGATCCGGGTAAGGGGCAAATACGAGCAGGTTGCGGTGGTGGACGAGCGGTGCGAGCTGTTTCCTGCAGGATTTGCCCAGGAGGGGCGTGTGGACGTGCTGTATGGCTGCGGCAAAAAGCATGGTGTGGAAGCGGTTTTGCGCACCATGGGACCGGATACCATCGCTGTGGACGAGATCACTTCTCAGCAGGACTGTGAGGGTCTGCTTCATTGCGGATGGTGCGGCGTTTCCTTGCTGGCGACTGCCCATGCCGCTTCCAGGGAAGATTTTCTCGCCCGACCGGTGTACAAGCCTTTGGCGGATAGCGGGCTATTTACCCATTTGGTGGTTTTACGGTCGGATAAAACATGGACGCTGGAAAGGATGGACGTATGAATCTCAAGATCGTTGGAGCAGGCATGATCATCGCCGGTTGCGGCGGTGTTGGGTTTTCTATGGCGGCATCCCATCGCCGGGAGGAAAAAGCCATGCGGCAAATGATCGCGGCGCTGGATTATATGGGCTGGGAGCTGCAGTATCGGCTGACGCCCTTACCGGAGCTGTGCCGGAATGCTGCGGCGGAGAATTCCGGAGCGGTGAGGGCGGTGCTGATGAGCCTTTCTGCAGAATTGGAAAATCAAATCTCGCCGGATGCCGCATCCTGCATGAAGGCAGCGCTGAAAAAGCATCCCAAATTGCCTCTTCGTCTAGAGAAAGCCATGGAGCAGTTGGGGCTTTCTTTGGGGCGGTTTGATCTGCCGGGACAGCTGAACGGGCTAGATTCCGTGCGCCATCACTGCAAACGGGAGCTGGAGGAGCTGTCCCGGGATCGAACTGTGCGGCTGCGCAGTTATCAGACCCTGGGGCTGTGCGCCGGGTCTGCATTGGCAATTCTGTTTTTATGAATATTGATCTTATTTTCAAAATTGCCGCCATTGGCATCATTACTTCCATCTTGAATCAAGTGCTGGCTCGCTCCGGACGGGATGAGCAGGCGACTATGACCACCCTGGCAGGACTCGTGGTGGTGCTGATGATGGTGGCAAAGGAGATTTCGGATCTGTTTTCACTGGTTAAGGAGCTGTTTGGTTTCTGATGACACAGTTTTGGCAAGGTGCGGCGCTGGTTTTACTGACGGTGATATTGGTGCTTGCGTTGGGAAAGCAAGGCAAGGAAATCGCACTGCTTCTCAGTCTGGCGGCATGCTGTATGGTCTGCTGTTTGGCGATCTCCTATCTGAAGCCGGTGATGGAATTTGTAGAAAAACTGCGAATTCTGGGGAATTTGGATCAGGAAAGCTTGCAGATTATGTTAAGGGCTGTGGGGATCGGATTGGTTGGACAAATTGCGGGGCTGGTATGCAGCGATGCCGGAAATGCCGCCTTGGGAAAGGCGCTGCAAATTTTGAGTGCGGCGACGATTTTATGGCTGTCGCTGCCGCTGATGACCCGGCTTTTGGAGCTTGCGGAGGAGATTTTAGGAGGCATATGAAACGGATGATCCTCATTTTGGTGTTGTTTTTTGTGCTTCCTATGCCGGTACAAGCTTTGGAGCTGGAAGCGCCGGAGGCACCGGAGTCGGCTTTGAAGCTTATGCCGGAGGAAAGCAGCAGCTTTGGGGAAGATTTGTGGTATGTATTCCGGGCAGCTGTGGAAGCAGCTGAGCCGCAGATCACCCAAAGTGCAGCGATCTGCCTTGGGGTGTTGGGGATTTTCATGCTTACCTCCATGGTCCAGGGAATGCCGGGTAGCCAAACCTCGGTTACAGAGCTGGCAGCATCCCTGGCAATCACCTTGCTGCTTTTCGGAAATGCCCACGCCTTGATCGGCGCCGCTACGGATACGGTTGAGGAGCTGAGTGCATATGGCAAGCTCCTGCTTCCGGTGATGACGGCGGCAATGGCAGCCCAGGGAGGTACCACAACCTCCGGTGCCTTGTACACCGGTACCGCATTCTTTGATACTCTGTTGGGATCGCTGATCGCCAAATGCTTGGTTCCAATGGTTTACGGATTTTTGGTTCTGTCGGTAAGCAACAGCGCCCTGGGGCAGGATATGCTGAAAAGACTGCGGGATTTTATCAAGGGGATCGTTACCTGGTGTTTGAAGACGGTTTTGTACATATTTACCGGCTATATGAGCATCACCGGCGTGATCAGCGGCACCACAGACCAGGCAGCCATGAAAGCCGCAAAACTGACCATTTCCGGAGCAGTTCCGGTGGTGGGAGGCATTTTGTCGGATGCTTCGGAATCGGTGCTAGTAGGCGCATCGGTGGTGAAGAATGCGGTGGGGGTTTACGGTGCGGTGGCACTTTTTGGTGTCGTGATTGGTCCTTTTTTGCGTATCGGCGTTCAATATCTGATGCTGAAGCTCACCGCTTCCCTATGTGGGATCTTCCCGTGCAAGCGGGCAGGGGAGTTGGTGCAGGATTTCTCAACTGCCATGGGGCTGATGCTGGGCATGACCGGAGCGATGTGTTTGATCTTTTTGATCAGTATCGTTTGTTTTTTGAAAGGGGGCGTGGGATGAGCGGCTATCTAATAGGAATTATAGCGGCGGCACTGGTCTGCGGTATCGTGGAAAAGCTGCTGGGCGACAAGGGCGCCATTGGGCTTATGGGAAGGCTGCTGTGCGGCGTGTTTCTTGTGCTGACGTTCCTTTCACCCTTAAAATCGGTGCGGTTGCGAAATCTCAACTTGCGCACCAATGATTATGCGCAGGCGGTTGAGGAAGCCCGGGATGACGGCGCCGAATTGGCACAGTCTGCTCTTGCAGATGGCATAAAGCAGCGCACCGAAGCATATATCTTGGACAAAGCCGCCGGAATGGATGTGGCATTGTCTGTGGAGGTGACGTTGGATGAAAGCCAGATACCCATGCCAGAGTCCGTCCGGCTCACGGGTGCGGTGTCCCCCTATGCGAAGCAGCGATTGACCAATATCATTCAAGAGGATCTGGGGATCGATAAGGAGCATCAGATATGGACATGACCGCTGTCATCACCAAGGGGAAAGCCTTCGTGATAAAGTATAAATATGTTTTGTTGGTGTTGGCAGTGGGAATCGGGCTGATGCTGATACCGGGAAGAAGTAAAAAGACGGAGTCTACAGAGCAAGCGACTGTTTCTGAAGAGGTGATCGACGACCGGGCGGCGCTGGAGCACATTTTGTCCCGGATCGAAGGGGCCGGGAAGGTGGAGCTGCTGTTGACCTATGCCGCCGGAAAAACGACCATCTATCAAGTGGATGAAGACCGGACGGATGGCGGTATTCGGACGGAAACTGTGGTGCTATCCGATGGGGATCGAGCACAGACCGGCTTGATTTCTCAGATCCGGGGACCGGAATATTTGGGGGCTGTGGTGGTTTGCCAGGGAGCGGAAGATCCTGCGGTGAAGCTTGCGATCATGGAAGCGGTTGCAGACGCAACGGGCCTGGGAACAGATCGAATTTCTGTGATAAAAATGAAGTGAATGGGGGATTTCTATGAAAAATTGGAAGAAAAACTGGAAGAAAAATCTGATCGCCGTTGGTATTCTGATAACGGTTTGTGCAGGCATTTATATCAATTGGCTGTATAATGGTGGGGATACGAAGAATTTGACAGACACCTTGGACAGCGAGAAGGTGATGTCCGATGAAACGCTCATATTGGATGATTCCCTCCAGCAGGTGGGAGGGGAATCCGACAGCATGACGGATTATTTCTCTGCGGTACGGCTGTCCCGACAGCAGGCACGGGACAGTGCAGTTTCCCTTTTGCAGGAGGCTATGGCGTATGAGGGGGATAGCGCCGCCGAATCCTCAGCCCAGCTTGAGCAGATCATTCAGACCGCTTTGTGCGAGGCACAGATCGAAAGCCTGGTGATCGCAAAGGGGTATACAGACTGTGTTGCTTACATGAATGACAACGGGATTTCTGTTGCGGTAGCGGCACCGGAGGGCGGTTTGGCGCAGACGGATGTGTCATTAATTGCCGATATTGTCATGACCCAGGCGGATTTGAGCTATACAGATATTCGGGTGGTTGAGGTTACATGAAAAATCTGTTGTAATTTTCCTGCAGCTGTGGTATAATGGTTAAAAATATGCTGTGCTGTGCACAGCGACATAATTAGGAGGACTTCACCATGGCTGAGAATAAGCAGTATATTGCCCGTAACCAGGAAAATGGCGCTGTGTTTATTTCTGAGGATGTGATCCGCAGTGTTGTGCTGCATGCGCTGAACGACATTGACGGCTTTGTTGCCATCAGCACCACCCCCGGCAAGGAGATCGTGGAGCTGATCAGCAAGAAGCAGTGGGGTAAGGGCATCAAGGTCATCTTTGGCGAGGATGACAGCCTGAATGTTGAGTGCAATATCATCATCGACTTCGGTTACAACGTCATGGACGTTGCCAATGCGGTGCAGAAGACTGTGGCAGAGGCCCTGTCCGGTGCTGCGGGTATCAACAATGCGGATATCAATGTCAACGTTTGCGGCATCGTGCGCAATTAAGGAGCCGCTATGACCAGAGCAAACGCCAGAGAACTGGCTGTTCATTTGATCTATGGCCGCAACTTCACCGGCGAGGAGCCGGAGCAGGTGGTGGCTGTGCGGCTAGCAAAGGAGTATTACGCCAAGCTGTCTGAGGAAAATGAAGTATATGCCGAGCGCCCCAGTAAGGCGCAGATGGCATATCTGGATCGGGTCGTTGCCGGTGTTGCCAACCGGGAGGAGGATCTGAATCAGCAGATCAGCAAGTACGCCATCGGTTGGGATATCAGCCGTATTTCCCGGCTGGCCCGTGCCATCATGCAGCTCGCCATTTTTGAGATCCTCTATGTGGAGGATGTTCCTACCGGTGTTGCGGTTTCCGAGGCAGTGCGCCTTGCGAAAAAGTACGATGGCGACGATACCGGCTCCTTCGTCAACGGCATTTTGGGCAGCTTCGCCCGGAGCCTCAATGCTGAGGAAGCAAAATGAGCGTCATTGGGTTCGATACCAGTAATTACACCACCTCCATCGCTTTTTTTGACGGCGTGGGCGGTGTCAATGAATCCCGACTCTTGAGCGTAAAGCCCGGTGAGCTGGGACTGCGACAGAGTGACGCGGTATTTGCCCACACAAAAAGCCTGCCGGAGCTTTCCGGCAGGCTGTTTTCCCGTATTTACCATGAGCCGATCCAGGCGGTGGGTGTCAGCACCCGTCCCAGGGCGGTGGAGGGCAGCTATATGCCCTGCTTTATGGTGGGCTACAGCCATGCAAAGCTTTTGGCGGATGCCTTTGGCGTCCCGTTGGTGGAGGTTTCCCATCAGCAGGGGCATGTTGCGGCATCGCTGTGGAGCGCAGATCGGTTGGATCTGATGGATCAGCCCCATTTGGCGTGGCATTTGTCCGGCGGCACCACAGAGCTTTTGCTTGTGGAGCCGGAGGGTTATAATGTCCACTGCACCAAAATTGGCGGTACCACGGATATTTCCGCCGGTCAGTTGATCGACCGTACCGGTCAGCTTTTGGAGCTTCCGTTTCCCTCGGGAAAGCATTTGGATGCTTTGAGCAAGGAAGCCCAGGGCAGGGAAGTGTTCCGGGTGAAGTGCCCGGGGATGGAATTTTCTCTGTCCGGTGTGCAGAACAAGGTGCAGCAATTCCACCAGGGGGATGCTGCGGAAACCGCTGGCTATGCACTTCGTTGTGTCGCCCAGGCGGTGCTGATGGCGACGAAAAATGCCCAAAAGGAATATCCCGGGCTGCCTGTGGTGTTCTCCGGCGGCGTGGCATCCAACTCCATGCTCCGGGAAGTGATCGCTCCCTTGGAGCCGATCTTTGCGCAGCCTCAGTTCTCTACGGACAATGCCATGGGCGTTGCGGTGCTGGCGCACCGGGCGCTGGGAGGTTAATATGGACGTTCTATCCATAACCCAGATCAACGAGTATATTCAAAAGAAAATGGATGCGGATTCCCTTTTGTCCGGTTTGGCGGTACGAGGGGAGATCAGCAATTATAAGCAGTACCCCTCCGGGCATCACTATTTTACTTTGAAGGATGAGGGGGCGGCGCTGCGCTGCGTCATGTTCAAGGGCAATGCCATGCGTCTGCGTTTTCGCCCGGAAAATGGCATGAAGGTCATCGCCATGGGCAAAATTTCCGTGTTTCCACGGGATGGCGCCTATCAGCTGTATTGCACATCCATGGCGATGGATGGCATCGGCGATCTCCATGCAGCCTTTGAGCAGCTGAAGAAAAAGCTTGCGGCGCAAGGACTTTTTGATCCTGCTCATAAAAAGCCCATTCCGAAATATCCCGGTGTCATCGGAATCGTCACCAGCTCTGCCGGTGCGGCGCTGCACGATATGCTTCGGATCCTGCGGCGGCGGTATCCGCTGTCCCAGGTTCGGCTGCTGCCGGTCCGGGTCCAGGGTGCGGAGGCGCCCGGTGAGATCGCTGCGGCAATCGGCTATGCCAACCACTTTAAGCTGGCAGATGTGCTGATCGTGGGACGCGGCGGCGGCTCCATCGAGGATCTGTGGGCGTTCAATGATGAACGGGTGGCGTATGCCATTTATCAATCAAAAATTCCCGTAATTTCTGCGGTGGGTCACGAACCGGATGTGACCATTTCCGACTATGTGGCAGATCTCCGGGCTGCAACGCCATCCAATGCGGCGGAGCTGGTGGCTCCGGACCAGGATGCCCTGCGGCAGACTCTGGATTCCTTTTCTTCTGCCATGGCAACATCGCTGAATCGGCAGATCACCAATGGGCGCAGACACCTGCGTGTACTTGCGGCTTCGGCTGCTTTGCAAAGCCCGGAGGGCTACCTCAATCAGAGAAGAAATACGGTAGAAAATCTGCAAAATCGACTGATTTCTGCCCAAAAACAGCAGATCAGCCGAAAAAATCAGCGCTATATTGGACTGACAGCAAAGCTGGATGCCATGAGCCCCTTAAAGGTTCTGACCAGAGGCTACGCCATGGCGCAGGCTGCTGACGGAACGGTGATTCGTTCTGTTACCCAGGTTCAGCCCGATGAGCAAATGACCATCTCCCTTGCCGACGGCAAGGTGGAGGCGACCGTAACCAATATCAAGGAGGCTTCGCTATGAATCAGCATAATGCTACCTTTGAATCCAATATGCAGCGCCTGGAGCAGATCGTCCGCGCCATGGAGCGGGGAGATGTGCCTCTGGAGGAGTCGCTGAAGCTGTTTCAGGAGGGGACAGAGCTTGTTGCCAAGTGCGGTCAGCTCCTGGACGAAGCCCAACTGCAGGTCCAAAAGGTGATGACCGCTGCCGACGGCAGCCCCGTGATGGAGGATATGGCAGATGAAGCAGCTTTTTGACCAAAGAACTGCCGATTATAAGGCGTATATTGAGAAATACCTGGCTGATTGGTATGCCCAATATGCCGACCAGCCCCAGTCTGTGCTGTACGATGCGGTTCGTTACAGCCTGCTGGCAGGCGGCAAGCGGCTGCGTCCGATTTTTGCTTTCGAATTTTGCCGGATGTGCGGCGGAGATTGGAAAACGGCGGCACCCTTTGCCGCTGCCATCGAAATGATCCACACCTACAGCTTGATCCATGACGATCTTCCTTCCATGGATAACGACGACTTCCGCCGTGGCAGACCGACCAATCACAAGGTTTATGGCGAGGCGATGGCGATCCTAGCGGGAGATTCTCTGCTGACCGATGCCTTTGCTGTGGCTTCCCAGGGGGGGAGCATCGAAGGTATCAAGACCATCGCCGAATGTGCCGGCTTCAATGGCATGGTAGGCGGTCAGGTGCTGGATATTATGAGCGAGCAACGTGTTCTCACGGAAGAAGAGGTGATCGCCATCCAAAGCCGTAAGACCGGTGCGCTGATCATGGCGGCGTGTCTTTGCGGCGTGATCGCCGGCAACGGAAGCAAGCTGCAGAAGGAGGAAGCCATTCGCTTTGCTTCCACCCTGGGCATGGCATTCCAGATCCGGGACGATATGCTGGATGTCATCGGAACCCAGGAGCAGATGGGTAAGGGCGTTGGCACCGATGCCAACAAAAATACCTTCGTCCGGCTGTATGGGCTGGAAACCTGTGAAAAGCTGGTGCAGCAATATACATCCACCGCGATCGATGCCCTGGATGCATTCGACGATAATGCGTACATGAGCGATTTGGCTCAGTCGCTTACCGATAGAAAGAATTAAAGAGAGAATTGGGGACTACATCATGTTTGAAAAGCTTTTTAAACTGAAAGAGCGAAACACCAATGTCCGCACGGAAATCGTTGCCGGCATTACCACGTTCATGACCATGGCCTACATCCTGGCAGTCAATCCCAGCATTCTGGCCGATGCCGGCATGGATGCCACGGCTGTCCTGCTGGCTACGGCGATCGCTTCTTTTATCGCTTCCGTGGTCATGGGCTTTGCCGCCAATATGCCCTTCGTGCTGTCTGCAGGCATGGGTCTGAATGCTTATCTTGCCTATACAGTGGTGCAGGGCATGGGCTACAGCTGGCAGATCGCACTGCTGGCGGTGTTCGCCGAGGGCATTATCTTCATCGCCCTGTCTTTGACCAATGTTCGTGAAGCCATCTTCAACGCCATTCCCTTGAATCTGAAACGGGGCGTTTCTGTCGGCATTGGTATGTTTATCGCCTTTATCGGTCTGCAGAATGCCGGACTGGCTGTGGATTCTTCCACCCTTGTGACCATCACCAAGTTCACCGAGAATTTCAATACCAACGGCATTTGTGCGCTGCTGGCTGTGGTGGGTCTGCTGCTGACGGCTGCGCTGCATATCAAGCACGTTAAGGGTGCGATCTTGATCGGTATCGTGGGCACCTGGGTGCTGGGCATCATTTGCCAGCTCACCGGTATTTATGTCCCCAACCCCGATGCAGGCTTTTATAGCCTAATCCCCACCCAGTTCATTTCCTTCGAGTTCTCCAAGCTGGGCGAAACCTTCGGTCAGTGCTTTACTGTGAATTTCAAGGAGATCCGCATCGTTGACTTCATTGTTGTTATTTTTGCGTTCCTGTTCGTGGATCTGTTCGATACCCTGGGCACCTTGATCGGTGTCAGCACCAAGGCCAATATGCTGGACAAGGACGGCAAGCTCCCCGGTATCCGTGCGGCGCTGATGTCCGATGCCATCGGTACCTCTGTGGGTGCTGTCCTGGGTACCTCTACCGTTACCACCTTTGTGGAATCTGCTTCCGGCGTTGGTGTCGGCGGCAGAACCGGTTTGACCGCTATTGTTGCGGGTATTCTGTTTCTGCTGTCTACCATCTTTGCACCCCTCTTTACCACCATTCCTTCCTTTGCCACCGCTCCTGCGCTGATCATGGTGGGCTTTTTGATGGTTTCTTCTGTGGTAGAGATCCGCTTTGACGAGGATAACCTCACCGAGGCGATCCCGGCTTATCTGGCGATCATCGCCATGCCTCTGTTTTACAGCATTTCCGAGGGTATCTCTATCGGTATCATTTCTTATGTGGTTCTTAATATGGTCACCGGCAAGTTCAAGAAGATCAATCCGCTGATGTATGTGCTGGCAGTGCTGTTCATTTTGAAGTATATTTTCCTGTAATGAAAGGTTTTTGACATGAATAAGATCTATATTCCTGCGGGATATACCCCCGTTTTGGACGAATATGATACCCAGCGGGCCATCGCATACATAAAGAAGACCTTTCAAGACGAGTTCGCCGGTGCGCTGAATCTGAAGCGTGTGTCTGCGCCGCTGTTCGTCACCGCAGACTCCGGCTTGAATGATAATCTGAACGGCTTTGAGCGCCCCGTTTCCTTTGATGTGCCTGCTGTGGGCAACGATGCCCAGGTGGTGCACTCTCTGGCAAAGTGGAAGCGCCTTGCGCTGAAGCGCTACGGCTTTGGTATTGGCAACGGCTTGTACACCGACATGAACGCCATCCGCCGTGATGAGGATCTGGACAATGTCCACTCTATCTATGTTGACCAGTGGGACTGGGAAAAGGTTATTACCCGGGAAAACCGGAACCTGGATTATCTGAAGCTGATCGTCCGTGCCATCGTTACTGCGATCTGCAACACCAACGACCGGCTTCATGTTCGGTATCCCCAGCTTCGGACGAATCTGAGCAGGGAAGTGGCATTCATTACCACTCAGGAGTTGGAGAATCTGTATCCGGATTTGGACGGTCACGGGCGGGAAGATGCCTTTGTCCGGGAGCATCCCACCGCCTGCATTATGCAGATCGGCGGTGCTCTTCGTTCCGGAAAGCCCCACGACGGACGTGCTCCCGACTATGATGACTGGAGCCTGAACTGCGACATCTTCTTCTGGAATGATGTGCTGAACCGCTCTCTGGAGATCTCTTCCATGGGTATCCGTGTGGATGCTGAGGCGCTGGACCGCCAGCTTACCATCAAGGGCTGCGATGACCGCCGGGAGCTGCCGTTCCATAAGATGCTGCTGAATGATGAGCTGCCGCTGACCATTGGTGGCGGTATCGGTCAGTCCCGTCTGTGTATGATGATGATGGGCTGCGCCCATATCGGCGAAGTCCAGTCCAGCGTATGGGATCACGAAACGATGGAAGCCTGCGAAAAGGCCGGTATAAGACTTCTGTAATTCAAAATCCGCCCTCTGGGGCGGATTTTGCTTTTTAAGACTTCCCAATTCCGATGCTTTGTGATATAGTGAAAATATAGTATATAACAGCCGTGGCGATTTGTATGAATCGTCATCATCTGAGAAAAGTTTTCATTGTGTCTGCGACACCTATCAATAATTTCACATCTCCCGGTACGCCCATCAATTATCTGATGAATTATATAGAAAGAGGGGATTATTGTGACAAAGAAAATCCTATCCCTGGCATTGGTAATTGTCCTGCTGATCGGTTTGCTGCCCGTGGAAGCCCTGGCAGATATGCTGGATCTGGGCTCTTCCGACATGACAGTTTCCAATGTGGCTGCCACGGATAATGCGTTCACCGTCTACTACACATCGAAAACCGGTTTGATATTCCCGGTTTCCTACAGCGGAGGTATGTATGTCGGCGGCGGCTCCAGCTTTAACGCCGTTGCCATGAATTCTTTCTCCGGTGATGACTGTACATTCGATTTCAGTCCGTCCAGTGCCGGCTATGTGGATGCATATGGCACGGTGTATGTGAGTTCCGGTGTTGCAGACAATACGGTTCTGAATGTTACTGTCAGCGACCATGTTAATAATAAGGTCGTTACCCGTACATTTACCGTGTTGAATGAGGGCAATGGCGGCAGATTCCAGGGCGGCTACGGCACCGCGGAACGACCCTATCTGATCAGTAATGCGACTCATTTTAACAATATTCGCACAGCACTTTCCTCCCATTACTTACTGACCGGTAACATTTCCCTTGGCACCATGGATCCCTTGGGCAATTTCTCCGGTGTTTTGGATGGCAATAATTATACGGTTTCCGGATGGCGCTATACCATGACCACCAACGGCACCTTCGGAATGTTCAATGCCATCAATTCCGGGGCTTCAGTTAAGAATATTGTTCTTTACGATTGCCAATTGACCGGTGCCGATGGTCCTTACGGCCAATTGGTCGCAGGTGTTCTTTGTGGCACAAACAGCGGTGCCGTTGAGAATGTTCGGGTGCTTTCCTGCAAGGTCACCGGCGATATGGGTGACTACGACCACCAGGATAACGACAGTCACACGCTCCTTGGAGGTATGTGCGGAATCAACTATGCTGCGATTCGGTGCAGCGGCGTGGTCAGCACACATGTTTACGGCTATGCAGGCTCCCATGCCAAAAAGGGAACGGCAAATTGTTGGGTTGGTGGTGTTGCCGCAGTGGGACGCAGCACGGCAAGTTTTGTGGATGTATATTCCCATGGAAACAGAATCTACGGTACGGCAGAAGGACATCCCCGTAATTTTTTAGTTACAGGCGCATGCGGCTGGTACAATGCCGGTGGTGTCGTTGGACGTACCGATGGCGACAGCGTATCGCTTACCCGGGTACTGGGATATCAGAATGACCTGACTGGGTATACCTGCCGCGGTGAGAATTCTGAAGCCAATTTGGGTTCCATAATCGGCTATATGTACAATAACAAGGTATATCTTTCCTCCTGCTACAGCGAATCCTCGGATACCATGTTTGGTAGGGGTGATGCAGGCAGTGCAACGAATATTGGCTGCGTTTCCTCCCTTACCGCATCCGGGATCGTTAACAGTTTGATCGGTTTTCCCAGCAATAACTGGGTTGCTGGTACAGACGGTCATTTGGAGCAGGCGCAGTACAATAAGCTGACTGTGGATACGTCCGCAGCCTGCGAATATTACCGGGCAGGTCAACCGTTGGATCTGGCAAATCTCAAATTTACCCAGGTGGATAATGTGGGCAGAACCTCCAGCGTGACTTCCGGCTATACCATTTCCGGCTACGATCCTTCCTGGCCGACGGACACCCAGACCGTTACGGTTACATACAGAACATACTCCGCTAAATTTACCTGCAAAAAGCTGCCTTCGTATACGGTTACCATTTATTGTACCACGCCGAATGCTGGCATTTTGCATACGGAAACCCACTCTGTGGAGTACATGGAAGCCTACGACATTCCCGTGCCCGATATCCCTGGTTATGCTACGACGGCAACAGAGATCACCGGCGTGATGGATACCCACGGAAATGAAGCCATTGATATTTCCTATTATCCCAAGGATTACACTTACACCGTCAAATACGTCCTTGCTGATGATGAATCGGTGGAGCTGAGCCCCTCGATTACGGGCACCAGAACCTTCGGTGAGGAGCTGTATTTTGAATCTCCCACGATTTTGGGATACCGCCTTGTTAATAATGGGTCGACCCCGGGACTGGATGACTCGATCGTCACCGTCCCCGGAGATTATGCGGGTGACTATACCCATATCGTCCGCTATGCCAATGCGGAGGATCGGTTCTACACGATTCGCACCATTCTTGGATTTTCCAACCTGAGTGGCGTAGAAGTTACCTTTAATGGTACGACCAAGTTGACCGATTCGTTAGGCTGTGCGGTATTTTATTATCCGGAGGGACTGGAGGAGGCGATTGTTTCCGCAAATAAAGAAGGCTATGTTTCCGGCAAATTCGCAGACGGTTATTCTATTTTCGTGGATCCGGAGCTGCCGATCGATTATGTGGAGATGAAAATCGAGATCGCCGACAATCCACTTTACTCCCTGGATGGCATTTCCTGTTACGGCGAGGATCTGTCCAAGGGCATGGGCGTTGTCAACGCTGCCTACGATGAAGAAATTGAGATCATTGTGAAGGGCAGTGTGCCGGCGGATGATAAAATCAACTACATTCAGATCGTGCAGGATGTGGATGAGGTAGATCCTGCAACCGGTGCTTCCACCGGGCGGAAGATCAAAAAAGTGTTGCAAACAAAATATGCTTCTGATTTCTCCGAAAAGGACGGAAGCTGCACCTTTATGATCAAAGGCACCCAATTTGAATACAGGTTGGATGGCAGCAACAAGATCTATGCCTATATGTACACCCGATTTGGTGCTGAGCCCTATGTGGAGGAGCTTTGGATCAACACCGTAAAGTTTGGTACGGAGTTCGTCTTTGAAGGCTTGTTTGACAAGGTCGAGGTCAACCTGAATGATACCGGTCTGCCTTTCCTGGATAATACCAAGCTGAGCATGGAGATGAACGATAAGTACAAGTTTGAAAACCCGTTCTCCTTCGAGTTCAAGAACAATGAGATCTATGTATCCTACAATCTGGGGGACGAATTCAACTATTATGTCAGTCAGATGGCTCCCGGGATACGCAGAGCAGGCTATACAGCACAGAACCGTACCCAAAGCTTCCTACGCCACATGACGGAAAAAGCCGATAAGAAGCTGGAAGATAATAAGCTTCTGCACCGAAAGGGTACTGCTGATGTAAAGATCGAGACGGATGCCGCCGGCGGTATGTGCTTCGTTGTTAATGGCGATGGAACGATTTCCAGCTATAGCTATTTCAAGATCAGCCTGGTTATGCAGGCCTCCTGGACAACGGATTATGTGATCGTTTTCCTGCCGGTTACGGTTACGGCAACTGTGGGTCTGGAAGGCGAGGTAATGATTACCGGTCTGGCTATTGACTTTGCCCATATGGACATCATTTGGCCCAGCGTCGAGGTTTCTTTGACCCTTAAGATGGGTTTGAGTGCCGGATTGGGCTGCCGTTTCGCTTCCGTTGGTGTTTTTGCCAGACTGTCTATCGGCTGCACCCTCCATATCGGTGAAGAGGTGTATTTTGATGCGCTGATCCTCAATGGCGAGGCCGGCTTCTATGCCAAGCTGGATCTGGGCTTGTTCACCTTATATGGGGAAAAATCCTGGAAGTTCCTTGACAAAACAATACATTTGACGCCGGCTGGGACAGCTGTATCCACTTCGGAAATGACACAGTCGGAGGGTGTCTATTATGTGGGCCAATATAACGGTCTGCCGATTTATGACATAGACAATTACGAGCTGACACTGGCCAATTCCGGTATCGAACCGGAGATAGATTGGGAAGTCCCCGATGCGACCTTCTTGAGCAATGAAGTATCGGAGCGGGCCGGCGGTAAGATATACACGGTTCTCGACAAACAAGTAGCGATCTATTTCACAGAAGCTTCTGACCGGCACCCGGCTGACGCAAAGATCCTGACCTACCAGGTGTACAGCTGTGGTGAATGGTCTGAGCCGATGTACATCAATGACAACGGCACCTCGGATACGTCTTTTGATGCCATTGTGTATGATGGACAACTGTATGTTGTTTATGCGGAATGCAGTGTTCGTTTAGGCAATAGGAATTATCAAGATGACTCACTAATGATCTTAGATTCCGCACGTTGGCAAAATATAGCAGTCGTTAAGTTTGACTATTACGACGATAGCTTTTATTCAATGAAGAGCGCATTCTCGAGTATCAGTTTTTGCGCTTCCATGCCAACCTTTGGTGTAGCCGACGATTGTCTGTATATTGCGTGGAATAAGAATACAGCCCAGGATGATTCGATGGTATTTGGCGAGAATATGTGCAACAGCGTTTGGTACAGCAAGCTGGACGGAACCAGCTGGACTCAGCCGGTTTGTCTGATTCAGAATTGTTATCCCATCCTGGACATGGCAGTTTTGAAGCTCAACGGAAGAATGAGCGTGGCGTTGATCGTGGATGAAGATGTTAATTTGCTATCCACTTATGATCGGAATATTTACTTGATCAGAGATAATGGCGATCGCACCCAGATCAATTGCTATGGTACCCAGATCGGACAGCTGGAAGCTCATGCGATCAACGGAACGCCTACCTTGCTGTGGAAGTCCGATGATGCGGTGATGGCTTACGCCGGTGCAGTAAAGGGGGCATACCAGCTTTCGGGTGAGAATCTGAGCATCCCCGGAGAATATCGCTTTATCCACAACAACTCAGTCTACGGCTTGTTCTGGACAGCTTCTCCGGAAGATGATCAGGCGAATGTCTATTGCTCCTTCTCCAAATATTGTGCGGACTGGAGCAATCCGATGGTTGCCATGACCGCGCCGTACTATGTGACGGATTTTGATGTCAGCATGATTGGTGTTCAGTATCACATTCTGTTTACGGATACCTTTGTGCAGAGCGGTCAAACGGAGGGGGAGCAAGATCTGCGCAGCTTCAGCAAGCAGTGCCATTATAAATCCTCGGTTCCGAAAACGCTGACTGTCGTCAGTCACGAGGTTCAGAGCTCGGGAAGTGACTTTACACTAACTGTTACAGTGAGAAATGATGGCGCAACTGCTATTGACTATGTGGATCTGAAGTTGACGGAGATATCCGCTTCCGATGATGCTTCCGCCATCGTGTCGGATACGGAAAAAGAAATCATCAAAGACAAATTCACATACGTCTTTAGTGAGATCTATATTTCCGCTAACCCCGGTGAAACGTGCACCATCGCAAAAACCTATAGCCTATATGAAGGATCAACGCTGGCGGATTATGATCTGACGGTAACCATAGCGGAAACTACCGGCGATAGCAGCGTATCCGGCGGTATAACGGGTCCGAATGAATGGGGCGATGGTGTAGACAAACCCATTTACCCCGAAGAGATAATTCCCGACGATTATGTGTCCACGGATAAAGTTGTCATCTATGAAACCATGCGGCCGGATTTTGCCATTGCCGGTGAGTATGTGATCCTGGGCGAAACGGAGTATTTGTCTGTAAACGTGGTCAATATAGGCGATATTGCCGGCAGCGGTTATCTGAAAATCTATCGGCCCGAGATCGACAGCGATGGAAAAGAGATCCGTCATCTCGTTCATTCGGAGTATATTGAGACCCTGCAGGTGAATCACCAGAAGTTCTATTTGATCAAGCTGGAAAAGGATTTCTTTGCGCTGACCCGGCAGGAATTCATCTGTGAACTGGAGTGTGTGGAAGACACCAAGACGGACAATAATTGTGTGCGTTTCCTTGCCTACAAGCTGGAAGGCGCTGAGGGAACCCAGGAAGATGTTTTGGTTGACGCACCGGTGCTGGATTCTTACACCCAGGACTTCGATAAGTATTCGCCCCAGGATGCGGTGGTGAACGTGACTTTGAATGAAGATATTCTGGGTTATTATGGCTGCGTGGATGCGGATCGGAATAATGTGGATCACACCGTGCTGGAGCTGGAGGGTGACATTCTGCAATTGACCTTCAGCAAAAATGCTCTGGTGCAGCGAGATGTGGCACATCACGAATTTACCCTTTACTTCAAGACTGCAGCAGGCTATATCCAAACTGTGTTCCTCATGAAGATCGCGGACAGCACGCCGATTCCCTTGACCGGAGAAATCATCTTGATGGATGCTGAGACGGAAGCTCCTGTGACCGGCAATCTTCAGCGGGGGATGACGCTGTTTGTGAATGTGTCGTCTGTAAATACCCAGTCTTTACAGTACCATTGGTGGGTCGACGGGGTGGAGGTAAGCACCGAATCTGCGTATAAGATCGAACAGGCAGACTTGGGCAAGACCCTGCAGGTCTCGGTTATCGGCGCATCTCCTTATGTTGGAACAGTATATTCCAATGAATTTTCCATTGATAAGGTAGAGCGTGATGTCTTT
The DNA here is from genome assembly GCA_045590815.1 of Faecousia sp. Taxonomy (GTDB): domain Bacteria; phylum Bacillota; class Clostridia; order Oscillospirales; family Oscillospiraceae; genus Faecousia. Next base: position 5,680 of record JAZNRS010000002.1, on the reverse strand, counting down.
TCGCCGGTGGTAAAGGAAGTGGATGAGAACGGTACGGTAACTCTTGAGAATGTCTTCCAGGTCGGCGATGACAAGACGGTTTATGGCTATTCGACAGTAGACGATCCTGCTACGGTTACCCAATGGAGCACTACGCCCGAATTCAGCATTACAGAAAGCGGCACCTATTATCTGTTTGCAGCGATGCTTAGCAGTAATATTTACCGGGCAAGCTATTCCGATGGCACTTACTATGCGTACGAGGCACCCTGTAAGCATCCCGTTTATGTGGATGGCGTTTGTCAGGACTGCGGTGAAAAGGATCCGAATTACGTTGAGATCGCCCTGAAATATCCCACGCTGCTGCTGGAGGATGAGATCAAGCTGAATGTTTATTTCACCGTGGATCCGGACATGGATACGGAGCGTTTGGGTATGCTCGTTTGGTCTTGTCAACCCGATGTTGTGGATATCAACACAGCCGAGCGGGTGTTCTCCGGCTCCGTGTATCACCAGGAGAGTGGTTTCTACAGTGTGGCTTCTGCCGGAATCCCCGCGCAATATCTGGGAGATTCAATGTATTTCTGCATCTATGCCCAACGTACCGATGGAAGCTATGTTTACAGCAAGCAGGTGTCCTACAGTCCGGCTGATTTTGCCTACGGCCAACTGGGAAAGGCTACTGTTTCCGATGTGGCAAAGTCGTTGTACGTTTCCATCCTAAATTACGGTGCTGAGGCGCAGATCTACACCGGATACCGGACGGATGCGCTGATCAATCGGAACTTGACACAGACAATGTTGGCTTACCTTGTGGAGTACCGTGAGGATATGGTACACGGCTATGATAAGCCCAGTGCCCAAAAGCAAGGGGAACTGAGCAAAACCGCAGCCGGATTCAGCAAGCGGAATCCCACCATTTCTCTGGACAGCGCATTTGCAATCAATTATTACTTCACGCCGGACAGAACACCGGCAGGGCAGATGCAGTTCTACTATTGGACTGAGGCGGATTATCTGGCGGCAGATGCGCTGTCGACGGATAATGCGACCGGGCAGATGGTCATGACACAGACAGCTGACGGCTACAGAGCAACCTTGACCGGAATCCCGGCCAAGGACATTGATGCTCCGTATTACGTTTGCGGTGTGTATTTCGATGAAGAGGGGAACGCTTATTCAACGGGTATTCTTCCTTACAGCATTGGTACCTTCTGCAAAAATCAAGTGTCCAGCGGTTCTGAGATGTGCAGACCGCTTGCCGCTGCGATCGCAGTCTATGGATATTGCGCTGCGACCTATTTTTCTACAATTTAACCATAGCCGGGGATGCGTAAAAACGCATCCCCGGCTTTATCATTTCAGCAGGATAGGGGAGACATGCTTCCCGGATTGGAAACCGTCGCCAAAATTGAAATTTGCGGAAGTTTTGGCAAAAAGATCCATAATTTCTATAGACAAAAAGCATGTGATTTGATATAATTAAAAAAGCATATGTGTTTTGGTGGCGTACACCAAAACACAAAAAATTAAGGAGGTCATCATGAGCAAAATCATCCGCAGAATGATCGGATTGTTTCTGGTGCTGGCCATGGTCGCCAGCTTCGCACTGGTTCCCGGTCTGATCGAAACCAAGGCTGAGGCAGCCGGTGTGGAAAGCACCCTGGCTACCTACGTCCAGGATGGCACTACTCTGCAGTGCTGGAACTGGTCTATTGCCAACATCAAGGCCAATCTGGGTCTGATCGCCAACATGGGCTATTCTTCCATTCAGCTGTCTCCCATGCAGACGCTGAAGGAAGGAACCATCAACAAGCCTGTGAACAACTGGTGGGCTGTTTACCAGCCGATCGCCTTCGAGATCAACACTTCCGCCAGCCATGCTGTCGGCACCAAGGAAGAGCTGATTGACCTGTGTGCCGAGGCACACAAGTATGACATCAAGGTCATTATGGACGTGGTTTTCAACCACACTGCCAACAACGGCGACAACAAGCTGTGCCCGTTGGTTGACCCCGATTTCCTGAACGATCCCGCCTGCTGGCATGACTACACGCAGAACTCCTGGGACTATGGCAGCCGCTATAATATCACCCAGTACTGCATGGCTGGTCTGCCCGATCTGAACACCGGCAACAAGAAGGTGCAGAACAAGGCTCTGGATCTGTTGAAGGATTACATCGACTGCGGTGTTGACGGCTTCCGTTTTGACGCTGCCAAGCAGATTGAGACCCCCGATGATAATTCCTCCTTCGCCAGCGATTTCTGGCCCACTGTGGTCAACGGTGCTTCCACTTATGCAGCAAGCACCCGCAACACCATGCTGTATTTCTACGGCGAGCTGTTGGAGAACCCCGACAACAGCGGTGAACTGGATATCAATGCCTACACCAAGTACATGAGCGTCACCGAGTCTGTTTGGTCCAACGATGTTCGTTACAAGCTGGAGGACCACAGCGCTTCCGCTCTGCAGATGGCTTACTTCAAGAACTGCAATGCGGACAAGATGGTTCTGTGGGCAGAATCCCACGACACCATCGGTGACGGCAGCTCCGTCTACTCCAGCCAGTCCACCATCGACAAGGCCTGGGCTCTGGTTTCTTCCCGTGCCTATGCCATGTCCCTGTATTTCCCCCGCAGCAACAATATGACCAACCTGGGCAGCGATGAGCGCATCCCCCAGGAGATGGGCGAAATGGCCAAGACCGGTTGGACCAGCAACATCACCAAGGCTGCCAACCAGTTCCACAACCACTTCATCGGCCAGAGCGAGTGGCTGACCCGGGACACCACCGCCAACCTGTACTACAACGAGCGCGGTAACTCCGGTATTGTCATCGTTAACTTCAGCGATGGCGCCAAGGATATCAATGTTCCCGTTTACGCAATGTCCAATGGCACCTACACCGACCAGATCACCGGCAACAAGTTCACCGTTTCCAACGGTCGCATCACCGGTAAGATGGGCGACACCGGCATCGCCATTGTCTACAATCCCACTTCCGTTTCCTGCAGCCACGCCAGCCACGGTCTGGACGGCTACTGCTACGACTGCTACGCCTACGTTGGTCACAAGTCCGGCAGCACCTGCTCCGTCTGCGGCACCGCTGCAACTCGCACCATCTACTTCAAGAATACCTCCAACTGGAGCACGCCTTACATCTATGGCTGGCACGAGAACGGCACTCAGCCTTTGGGCGAGTGGCCCGGTGCCGAGATGACCAAGGTCGAGGGTTCCCTGTACAGCGCAGAGATTCCCGCTACTGCCACCAACATCATCTTCAACAACAATGATGGCACACAGACTGCCAACCTGGTTCCCTCTGCCAGCGACGATACCTATGACTACGAAACCAGCTTCTGGAGCACCCAGGGCGAGATCGTCGCAGCAGACAACTACTACATCTTCTACACCACTAACAACGATGCCTACAACGGCTATGACTACCGCTTTGTGGACAACAAGGTTTGCGTGACCTTCAGTGAGATCAGCTACGTTTGGGTCATCGACAGCAACGGTGTGCAGTACATGACCGACGGCTGGCAGGGCGCAGTCAACTCCGTGGAGCTGAAGACCCTGGACGCCATTTCCAACGGCGCTGACAAGCTGGGCGTTCCCGCTACCACCGTCACCTTCACCATGACCCCCAACGCCAACGGCACCATCACCCTGAGCTATGAGCTGGGCGATACCACCGGCGGCGGCAACTCCGGCGGCGGCGACATCACCGATGATCCCACCCTGGAAACCAAGACCATCTACTTCGACAACAGCTCCACCAACTGGAGCAAGGTCAATGCCTACGCATGGAGCGACGCCGGCATCTGGACCGCAATTTGGCCCGGCAACGCCATGACCTCCATCGGCAACAACATCTACTCCGTCGAGATCCCCGTTGAGGCCACCATGATCATCTTCAATGATGGCACCAGCCAGACCGATGATCTGAATATGCCCACCGGCGATACCAACCTGTACAACGGCTCTGCCTGGAGTGTCTACACCCCCGATGACGGTGGTGACGACGAAGGCGGCGATGTGGGCGGCGACGTTGGCGGCGGTGATGTCACCGGCGGCAATGTTCCCGACAATCTTTACTGCCTGTTCTGGGATTCCCACAACTCCTGGGATCTCCTCTTCGTCAATGGCCAGGTAACCTACACCTTCAGCGAAACCACCTATGTGTGGGTCAACAGCCGGGATGGCGGCATCCAGTACATGACCGACGGCTGGCAGGGCGCTGTTCAGTCCGTGAAGCTGTATCCGGAGCCCGGTCTGTCCTCTCCCAATAAGCTGATGGTTCCTGCCGGCACCCATACCCTGACTCTGAATGATAACGGCGACGGCTCCCTGACACTGTCCTATGGCAACGCTTCCGGCGGCAACCAGGGCGGTAACGAGGGCGGCAATACCGGCGGCGAGACCACTTCCGATACCATCTCCATCTACTTCCAGAACAATTGGATGTGGAGCGATGTGAGCCTGCACTACTGGGGCAGCAAGTCCGGCGACACCACCTGGCCCGGCGCCAAGATGGAGAAGTGCGGCAACGACGGCACTTACGACATCTACAAGCTGGACGTTCCTGCTGATATCACCGGCATTGTCATCACCGGCATTAAGGATGATGGCACCGGCGCTCTGGATCAGACTCCCGATATCACCTCCGGCTGGTATGACGGCATTTGCTACTACATGACCTGGAACGACGGCAACGGCACCGGCTCCGAGGACATCGATGTGATCCTGCCTCCTTCCTGCACCCACAATTACACCTCCAAGATTACCTCTGCCGCTACCTGCGAGAAGGACGGCGTGAAGACCTACACCTGCTCCGAGTGCGGCGACAGCTACACCGAGGTTATCAAGGCCACCGGTCACAGCTACGTTGACGGCACCTGCTCCAACTGTGGCGCTACCGAGAGCAAGGACACCATCACCATCTACTTCCAGAACAATTGGATGTGGAGCGATGTGAGCCTGCACTACTGGGGCAGCAAGTCCGGCGACACCACCTGGCCCGGCGCCAAGATGGAGAAGTACGGCAACGACGGCACTTACGACATCTACAAGCTGGACGTTCCTGCTGATATCACCGGCATTGTCATCACCGGCATTAAGGATGATGGCACCGGCGCTCTGGATCAGACTCCCGACATCACCTCCGGCTGGTATGACGGCATTTGCTACTACATGACCTGGAACGATGGCAACTCCACCGGCAACGAGGACATTTCTGTCATGCTGCCCGAGGAAGAGTGCGATCACGCATACACCGCTAAGGTCACCACCGACGCTACCTGCACCAAGGCCGGCGTCAAGACCTACACCTGCTCCAAGTGTGGCGACAGCTACACCGAGGAGATCGCCGCCCTAGGTCACAGCTACACCTCTAAGGTAACTGCTCCCACCTGCGAGAACGCTGGTTACACCACCTATACTTGTGCTTGCGGCGACAGCTATGTTGCTGACGAGGTTGCAGCTACCGGTCACAGCTTCGACAAGGGCTCCTGCACCATCTGCGGCGCTGAGGATCCCGACTACGTCGAGGTCGTGGTCCCCACCATCACCCTGAAGACCCCCACTCTGCTGTTGGAAGACACCATCAAGCTGAACATCTACTACACCATCGACCAGGATATCGCTCTGGAGAAGATGGGTATGATCACTTGGTCCTCCAAGCCCGACGTTGTGGACATC
>JAZNRS010000001.1:0-7238 GCA_045590815.1 Faecousia sp. | reverse complement strand
GTGGTGGAGGGCTTGCCGGAAATATTGGCGCTGGGGGCAGCAATAGGCACGCCCGCAAGACGGATGATCTCCCTCGCCGCATCATGATCCGGGCAGCGCACCGCCACGGTGGACAGTCCGCCGGTGGTGCGCTTGGGAACGCACTCCTTGGCAGGCAGCACGATGGTCAGAGGTCCGGGCCAGAATTTTTCCGCCAGATCGTAGGCTTTTTGGGGAATATGGTGGCAAAACAGCTCGATCTGCTCCGGGCCGGAAATATGCAGGATCAAGGGGTTATCCTGGGGGCGACCCTTCGCCTCGAAGATCTTGGCAACGGCGGCTTCATCCAAACCGTTGGCACCCAAACCATAGACGGTTTCCGTGGGAATCGCCACCAAACCGCCGTTTTTGATAATTTCCGCTGCAAGGATGGAGGTTTCGGCATCCTTTGCGGAAAGGTATTGTGTTTTCATGTCCATTTCCTCAATTTCCCCTTTGTAGGGCGAGGGCATGCCCTCCCCGTCGCCGAAGGCGCACTGCGGGGCTGTCGCCCCGGAGGGGCGAGACGGCGGGGGCATGCCCCCGCCCTACATAGATAAAAAGAAAAAGGGAGCAGAAACTGCTCCCCTTTTTGAAATCACACAGTGGGCTGGTTGGCTGCCTCGATGATCTTGACGAACTTCTCGGGAACCAGGGAAGCGCCGCCGATCAGGCCGCCGTCGATGTCGGGCTGAGCCAGCAGCTCGTAGGCGTTCTTCTCGTTCATGGAGCCGCCGTACAGGATGGAGATGGCACGGGCGTTCTTGGAGCTGTACAGCTTGCGAACCACGGAGCGGATCATCTCACAGACCTCCTCAGCCTGCTCGGGGGTAGCGGTCAGGCCGGTACCGATAGCCCAGATGGGCTCGTAAGCAATGATGACCTTGCGGATCTTGTCCTCGGGCACGCCTGCCAGACCCAGCTTGATCTGCATGGTGATGTGCTCGGCGGTGATGCCGGACTCACGCTGTGCCAGGGTCTCGCCGCAGCACATGATGGGGATCAGACCTGCGTTCAGAGCAGCCAGGACCTTTGCATTGACATCAGCGTCGGTCTCGCCCATCTCACGGCGCTCGGAGTGGCCGATGATGACGTACTTGCAGCCGGCGTCAACCAGCATGTTGGTAGCGATCTCGCCGGTGTAAGCGCCGGAGGCATTGGCATTGCAGTTCTCAGCGCCGATGCCCACGCGGGTCTCACGCATAGCGCGGACAGCAGCGGGAATGCACACAGCGGGGACGCACAGAGCCACGTCGCACCAGCGGCCCTTGGGCATGATGGACTTGAAGGCGGTCATAAATTCCTTGGTTTCGCTGGGGGTCTTGTTCATCTTCCAGTTGCCAGCGATAACGGTCTTGCGGTACTTTCTATTCATTTCGATTTCTCCTTAATATATGCACATCGTTTGATGCGAATTGACTGAATTGGTGTCATTGCGATGCAGAAGCCTTAGCGATTGTCATTCTGAGCGGAGGGCGCAGCCCGAAGTCGAAGAATCTTCGCACCAATTTAACCTAAAACGTAAGGAAAATGCGTGGATCCTTCGACTCGCTTCGCTCGCTCAGGATGACAAAACCGTGGTGCTGGCTCGCAATGACAGTTGTTTATTTTACTTATCCTGCAGGCAGGCGATGCCGGGCAGCTCCAGACCTTCCAGGAACTCCAGGGAAGCGCCGCCGCCGGTGGAGATATGGGTGATCTCGTTGGCGAAGCCCAGCTGCTCGCAGGCTGCAGCGCTGTCGCCGCCGCCGACGATGGTGATGGCATCGGAATCAGCCAGAGCCTGGGCAACAGCGATGGTGCCCTTTGCCAGAGTGGGGTTCTCGAACACGCCCATGGGGCCGTTCCAGACGACAGTCTTGGCGTTCTTGGCGGCATCGGCAAACAGCGCGCGGGTCTTCTCGCCGATGTCCAGACCCATCTTGTCAGCGGGGATAGCGGAGGAGTCCACAGTTTCAACAGCAACCTCACCGTCGATGGGGTTGGGGAACTCGGAAGCGACCACGGTGTCGATGGGCAGCAGCAGGTTGACGCCCTTGGCCTCGGCCTTGGCCATCATTTCCTTGCAGTAGTCGACCTTCTCGGCATCCAGCAGAGAGGTGCCCACGCCGTAGCCCTTGGCAGCCAGGAAGGTATAAGCCATACCGCCACCGATGATCAGGGTGTCCACCTTCTCCAGCAGGTTGTTGATAACATTCAGCTTGTCAGAAACCTTAGCGCCGCCCAGGATGGCGACGAAGGGACGCTCGGGATTGGCAAGAGCCTTGCCCATGATGGAAACTTCCTTCTGGACCAGGTAGCCGCAGACAGCGGGCAGATGGTCAGCCACGCCGGCAGTGGAGGAGTGAGCACGGTGAGCGGTGCCGAAAGCATCGTTGACGAACACATCAGCCAGATCAGCCAGAGCCTTGGAAAGCTCGGGATCGTTCTTGGTCTCGCCCTTGATGTAACGGGTGTTCTCCAGCAGCATCACGTCGCCGTCCTTCAGAGCGGCGGCCTTAGCCTTGGAGTCCTCGCCGGCAACGTCGGAGGCCATGATAACTTCCTTGCCCAGCAGCTGGCTCAGGCGGTCAGCAACGATCTTCAGGCTCAGCTCGGGCTTCCACTCGCCCTTGGGCTTGCCCATGTGGGAGCACAGGATGACCTTAGCGCCCTTGTCCACCAGGTACTGGATAGTGGGCATGGCAGCCACGATCCGCTTGTCGGAAGTGATCACGCCGCCCTTGGTGGGGACATTGAAATCGCAGCGGCACAGCACCCGCTTGCCGGCTACGTCGATATCTTCGATGGACTTCTTGTTGTAATTCATAATAGTTCCTCCTATTATTCGGGGCTTAACCCCGCATTTTACCATGATCCAGCAGACCGGAAAAATTCTGCTGCCGCAGCGCCTCGTACACGGTGATGGCCACGGAATTGCTCAGATTCAAGCTCCGGGCTTCGGTACGCATGGGGATGCGGATGCAGCTTTGGCGATGCTGCTCCAGAAAATCCTCCGGCAGACCCTTGGTCTCCTTGCCGAAGAACAGGTAGCACCCGTCCCGGAAGTCCGCCTCGGCATAGCACCGGGGGGCTTTTGTGGAAAGGCACCACATTTGATCGACTTGATTTTTCTCAAAAAAGTCAGCCAAATTTTCATACACCTGAACATTTACCAAATGCCAGTAATCCAGTCCGGCACGCTTGACGGCCTTCTCGGAAATGTCAAAGCCCAGGGGCTTGATCAGGTGCAGCGTGCTGCCGGTGGCAGCGCAGGTCCTGGCGATGTTGCCGCAGTTCTGGGGAATTTCCGGCTCCACCAGCACGATATTCAGCATAACCATCACCTCAAAACCAATCCCGGCGGACAAAATCCACTCGCTTACCTATTGTACGGCAAAGTTGCGGTAAAATCAATCAAAAAATTGCATTTTTTGCAACTTTTTCAGAATTTCAAAAAATAACCCTGCGGATGGGGGCGTTTTTGTGAAAATTGCGGAAATGATACTGAAAATGCGCCATTTTCCCCGTTCTGTTTCCCAAAACCACGGCGGAAAATAACAAAGGGGAGGACATATCCTCCCCTTATTTGTTCACTGTGACCGGAATGCGAACCGTTCCGCTGAAGGCGTTCAGGCTGATCCCGTTTTGTTCTTCCAGGTGCATCGGCTGATCACAACCCACATAAAGCACAAAACCGTGGTCTGCGGAAAATGCGACCCTTCCGCGCAGATCATCGGAAAGCTGGATCACGCCGTTTTCGTCCATTTTGTTCTTGAGAGATTCCTTGAGGGCGGCTTCGCCGAACTCGACACATATTCTGTATTTTCCAAGAGCACCGTCATAATCTCTTTCGCCGTTGCCGGTGTGCTCAGGCTCGTCCTCCGAAACCATACGCACAGAATATCCGCCGGTACCGAGGAGATATTTCAGCCGCAATTCCACGGAATTATCCGATTTTTCCTTGACGGAGATCCCGGTAACAACACCGGTATTATACCGAGATGCGAAAGAAACGAAGCCAATTGCCGAAATCACAAAGGCAGCTGCGAGAAAAATTGCGATGGCAATGATCATTTTCTTTTTTATATGATCGCCTCCTGGGTTCAATATAGCATCACTATCATGAAATTGCAATAGACGTCATAATAAGTTTACACTTATTCCCAACCAACAAAACAGGGATGTCATCCTGAGCAAAGCCGAAGGATCTACGCACAAAAAGTAGGGCGGGGGCTCTCCCCCCGCCAAATCGTAACGATAATATCCATTTTCTTGCTCTGTCAAATGCTCAAACCTCATGCTTGATTTCCGTTCCTTCATATTTGCCGGGAACCAGCTGTGCAAAACGGAAGAACAACTCCCTCATATCATCAACGATGGCCTTTTCTGCCGCAAACAGAACATAGGAATGCTTTTCGTTACCATACACCGATCGTTCATAAAGAATGTAATTCCCCACCGGAGGGCCAAAGCCACTTTTCGGCATTCTGATGCGGTCGCCCACCTGCCCCTCTGCAAAAGGGATACTGTCAAAGACGACCTCCAGCAAATTGACCGCATAGGGTCGTGGGATCTTCTTGACAATATGACAAATATCTGCGTATGGAATCTTCCCTTTACACCTATAGTCATCATCCGAAAAATTCGCCAGACAAAGATTCTCTCCCATAACACCATCGCCCATGTCATGCGCCGAATGCTCAAAAAAGGCTTCAAGCTCAGGATGTTGCTTGCATATACGCAATATCCCATTATTCTTTCTGTTGGAAAAGAATCGCCCTTCATGTTCAAATTCAATGATCGGGACGCTCATTCTGAAAAGGCAGTCACGACGGAAAATATCTTGCTCTTCCAAAATTTCTTCAATTGCCCGTAAAACCACATCGGGGTTTACGGATTTCTTTAATCTGTATGTTATTACTGTGTATTCCTTCATAACATCACCGCCTCGGTTGTTTGCGTGCATTGTGCATTCATCTTGCGGACAAAGCGCCAGAAACGAAGGCTACTTCCTAATAACTTCTGCCCTTTTAAAAGAAATTTTCATGATTTTCGTTTTACACGCAACGGTGTCAAACTTCAGTTCCAAAAAATAACGATCATCTTTCTCCTGCAACGCATCGGATAGCCACCATCCGCCATTAAGCAAATTGATATCCGAACTATGGATCCTGAAATTATACAGACGAATTTCAGTAATATCCGCTTCGCCCAGTGCGCCATCGCAATCCAGCTTTAGCATCAAACAATTATCATCCGGATCCCAATCTGATTCCTTTTTTATTGCTGAAACAATATTCGCATCATGAAGTCCATGGTTCCAATACCAATCCGGCATCTTTTTCTTCATAATATCACCGCCTCGGTTGTATTGAAAGAAAAAACCGTTTTACCACAATGGTAAGCCTGATCCTAGCCCGAAATCTTTTCTCTCAAAAACGCCAAACACTCCTCCGCTGTGCCTTTGGTAAAGGAATCCTTGGGCAGAATGTATATCAATTTCGCCTTGGTGAAGACCAGGATCATTTTCTTTGTTTGATTCACGGAACGAACATGATCGTAAGAAACTAGCAATTTCGTTTCGCCGGAAGAAAAGGAATGTATTCCCTCATCTGTGACATAGGTTTCCACAAAGGCCTCTCCCCCAAACATCTCCTGATCACGCCGCAGCATATGCTTCACCTGGGAGTGGTACGCAATCAGCTTGTACATAAAATATAGCGGAACCGCAATCAGCGCAAACTGATTATACTCATATCCCAGAATTGCGGACACCAAAGCACAAAGAAACACCGTACACAAGATTGCCTGCAAAACGATCTGAATTTTTCTGCCAAATTGGAGATAACGGCAGATCAATTTGATGGTTTTCTTATCCCGGACATAACGGTTTTCATACAAGCCTTCCATAAAGCCACCTCCCTATAAATCCATTATACGATACCCCGAGAAAAAATCAAGATGCGAGTTTTGAGGGAACGCGGTAAGCCAGAAACCCGATTGCTTTCGTATTTGGACTTCTGAGCGTGTCAAAAAAGTAGTGTCATTCCGAGCCAGTGCGCACACTGGCGTGGGAATCCCCGAGCTTTTCGAGCCTTTTTAGTCAAAAACCAGCGATTCACTCCTCTTTATGGGATTGCGAACCAGTGACACCGGTCACTGGTTCGCAATGGCAGGTTTTTTGATAGTCTAAGAAGCCCGAATGCTTTCGCATTCGGGCTTCTGGCTTTACTTCTTTATCTCTACTTTTTCGCCGTCACCAACAGCATACAAATCACAAAAGCGCTGATTGTAACTGCACACACTTATATTCCAATCTTCTTCGTCCAAAAACAGCTGCAATTTTCCATCTTCCTCAATCAACTCATCCACAAAAAGCATTTCCCCACTAAAATCGCCGATTGTAACGATAACTGTTTCGCCAACATTAGCAATTTCAAGCATTTTTTGCGGCATAATGTCCAGCTCAGCGTTGCCATCAGCAGATTCACAAACCACACTGCCCTTGACGGTTGTATCCGCACACGCAGAGAGAGAAAAAACAATAACCAACATGAATAAAATAAGAAATAGTCTTTTCATCAATAAGCACCTCCATAGGCGGATTATAACAGAAAGCCGGTGGGAAATCAATGCAGAACGTTTTGCAGTTCGTAGCGTACCACACCGTAATCATTCATTATTCATTCGAAAGTCCGTTCTTTGTTTAATGATTAATGAATGATGAAAAATGAATAGTGAATTAGGGAAATGCCAAGAAAAAGGACATCCGCAAGGATGTCCTTTTTCTTGGCTCCCCTTGTTGGACTCGAACCAACGACCTGCGGATTAACAGTCCGTCGCTCTACCGACTGAGCTAAAGAGGAATATGAATGTTGGCATTACCTATTTTCACGGCCAGTCACCCGGCAACTATCGTCGGCGTACGTGTGCTTAACTTCTGTGTTCGGGATGGGAACAGGTGGACCCACACGACAATCAATACCAACTCATATGGATGGCTCTCGCCATCTTTTATATTAAAAGCGGCGAACCGCTCTTAACGCTAGGATTATAGCACCTTCAAAGTGGTTTGTCAACCATCTTTTCAGAAAAGTTGGTGACCCATACCGGATTCGAACCGATGTTAACGGCGTGAGAGGCCGCTGTCTTAACCACTTGACCAATGGGCCATTTGGTGCACCCTCAGGGACTCGAACCCGGGACCCACTGATTAAGAGTCAGTTGCTCTACCAACT